>PSRF01000150.1 GCA_003175865.1 Blastocatellia bacterium | reverse complement strand
CTATAGTTACTGATGTGACGCATGATTCGCGCCGTGCGATGAAGGGGAGTCTCTTTGCAGCGGTTGCAGGGGCACTCTTTGACGCTCACAAGTTTGTGCCCAGTGTAATGGCCCAGGGCGCAGTCGGAGTCTTGTCAGAACGCGCGCGTCCGGAAAACTTCGATGGCAATTGGCTGCAAGTGAAAAATATCCGACGCGCGATGGCTCTTGCTGCAGCTGAAGTGCAGCATCATCCATCGCGTGAACTGCAACTCGTCGGCATCACCGGTACGAACGGCAAAACAACGACTGCCTACTTGATTGCTTCGATTCCTGAAGAAACAGGCGAGCCAGTCGCGATGACAGGCACGGTTGAGTATCGACTTGGCAAGGAACGTCGGAAGGCTGACCGTACGACGCCTGAAGCTCCGGACATGCAGCGTCTTTTGAGACAGGCGGTTGAGATTGGTTGTCGCACAGCGGTGATGGAGTGCTCATCGCAAGCAATGGATTTTCATCGTTGTGATGAACTTGAGTATGCAGTCGCCGTTTTCAGTAACTTAACTCGCGATCACCTCGACTATCACAAGACGATGGAGAACTACTGGTACGCGAAGCAGCGACTATTCGATGGTCGATTGGGTTCGCGTCCGAAGACTTCTGTCATAAATGTAGATGATCCGTATGGTCTTGAGTTGGCAGAGCGACTAGAGAAGGAAGGCTTGCGCGTTGTTCGCTATGCGGTGAATGCACCGGCCGAAGTCACAGCGAAAGGTCCGGAGTTCTCACTTTCGGGGATGCATTTTCGTTTGGTGACGCCGAAAGGCGAACGCGACTTTCATTCACCGTTGGTTGGTCAGCCGCACATCTACAACACGTTGGCTGCGGTCGCGAGTGGATTAGCATTGGGTTACGACATTGATGTGGTGACTCACGCACTCGAAAAATGCACCGGCGCACCAGGTCGGTTCGAACGAGTGCCTCATGATGGCGACTTTGCAGTAGTAGTTGATTACGCACATTCAGATGATGCCTTGTTGAATGTGTTACGCACTGCGCGCGAGGTGGTGAAGGGAAAAATCATCACTGTGTTTGGCTGCGGCGGAGATCGCGACCGGACGAAACGCGCGCCAATGGGAGAAGCAGCGGGAAGTTTGAGTGATGTTGTAATCCTGACTTCTGACAATCCTCGTACTGAGGACCCCGAGCAGATTCTGTGCGACGCGGAGGTGGGTATACAGAAAACAGGAAAACGCTATCGAAAGATTGCTGATCGGACTGCGGCGATCAATCAGGCGATATCAGAAGCTGACAGTGGAGACCTCGTTTTGATTGCGGGCAAAGGTCATGAGGATTACCAGATTATCGGTCGCGAAACTTTTCATTTCGATGACAAGGAAGTCGCACGCGCCGCGTTGACCCAGAAAGCGTGATTTTGCGTTTTACAAAAAGTCTCCGCGTCAGCTCCGCGTTCTCTGTGCCTCTCCGGTGGAGAGATGCGTCAAAACCCCAACCGCAGAGACGCATAGGATGCAAAGGTAGCGCAGAGAGAGAACAAACCTTGTCAGTCCTCACGGCATTTCTTATTGCTTTCATCTCTGTCTCCTGTCAGCCGACGAGGGACGTTCAGGCTGTTCCTTCCAAAACACAAATCGATAAAAACAGATCGACTGCTTACGGCCCACCGGTCAGAGTCGGCACTCTTCAAGACCCCGCAGTCGACGAAAGCAGTGGCATAGTCGCGTCACGGACACAGCCGGGTTTGTACTGGACACACAACGATTCCGGCGATGGCCCATTTCTTTATTCTTTCGATCAGAGTGGCAAGTCACGCGGTGTTTGGCGGGTTGCTGGAGCAACAAATGTCGACTGGGAAGACATCTCGTCGGGTCCAGGTCCCCAAGCTGGCAAGCCCTATCTGTATATCGGCGACATTGGTGACAACGACTCTGTGCGTAAAGAGATCAGCGTCTACCGAGTTGCGGAACCGACGTTTGGATCAACGAGTGTCGCTTCGACTAAGAAAACTGCGCTAGTTACTGAGCCCGCAGAAGTGATTCGTCTCCGGTATCCCGACGGTTCGCACGATGCGGAAACCTTGCTGGTCCATCCAACGACTGGAAACTTGTACATCGTTATCAAGGTAGTGCTTGCTAACCCGACTATTTATGAGGCTACAGCACCATTCGACACAGGGAAGGTGACAACGTTGAAGCGGGTTGGGGATCTGCCGATACCGAGTTTGTTTGGAGGAGTTTTAACCGGCGGTGACATTTCACCCGACGGAACTCGTGTAGCGTTTTGTGATTACTTCCAGGGCTACGAGTTGGTATTGCCAGATGCGAGTCGGAGTTTTGATGAAATCTGGAAGCAAAAAATGTTGACGATCGATCTCGGCAAACGGAAGCAAGGCGAAGGGATCGCCTATCGTCTTGATGGGAGAGCGTTGATCACGACAAGCGAGGGAAGTCTGTCACCGTTGATTGAGGTGGTCAGAAAATGAGTCTCGATATTCCGACCAAAAATCCTCAACTTCCAAAGCGATCTTTGATCTCTTTCAGATCCACAGTTTCAGCGTTTTCCTCCGATGCCTTTGCGGCTCTGAGGTCAAGAAGATCCTTGTAGTCCTCGAGGACTTCTTTTAGCGCCTGATACTCTTCGAATGGAAGCAATACAAATTGGTTTCCATTCTTGTTGACGACCTCAGGATGTAATTCGATCATCTCCGTGATTTGTACGCTTCCTTTCGATGAACTATTCGATAGATTACCACCCGTTGTTGATCTATCTCAAAGAGGATTCGATAGTTACCAATCCTGAGTCGAAACTCAGGAGTGAAGTTAGTTAATCGTTTGACGTTGCCTGACAAATCGTCTTCAAGCTTTTCGATTCCCTGCAAATGCGTTGTTGGTCTTTGAGAATTAACGTCCCAGATCCTTAACCGCTCTAGGTTTGAATTCTACTTTGTATTTCATGGCGTGAGGCTCCATGTAAGATTTTTGCAGTGAATGATAGATTCTCAAACAAGCAAAAGCGAAGTCATTCTTGTGCCCTTCGATTCCGGCTCTCCCAATACAAGTAGACTGGCAGTCCAACCACAATCAGTCCCAGTCCGATTGACGATTGCACCGGCGTGTTCCATATCGTCGTCAGAATCAACCAGGCGTTAACCAGGATGAACAGAACAGGAACGATCGGATAGCCCCAAGTTTTGTAAGGTCGATCAGCGTCCGGATGCCGACGTCGGAAGATGAACACTGCGCCTGCCGTCAATGCGTAGAACATCACTAACGCAAAGATTGCATAGTCGGTGAGTACATCGTACGACCCGGAGAGAGCAAGAACACTCGACCATATTGCAAGAACGATTAGGGACCTCACGGGTACATGCGTAGATTTTGACAGGCGTGCGAGTCCCTGAAAGAACAATCGATCGCGCGCCATCGCATACGGCACACGTGCTGTTGCGAGGATTGACGCATGTAATGCACTGAATGATGAAGTCATCATCGCGGCAGCCATCAACGTTACTGCAGCAGAGCCCAATAATCGTCTAATCACTTCGGCTGCAGTTGATGATGAAGCTGACACACTCGCGACTTCTGTTGGACTGAGCACGTGGTAGTAGCTAACGTTATCAAAGACATAAAGTGCCATCACTGCAAACATACTTACGATCAGTGCGAGCGGTAAGTATTTTTCCGGACGTTTTACCTCACCGGCCATGAACGCGACGTTGTTCCAACCATCGTAGGCCCACAGCGCGCCAAGCATCGCTGCCGCTAGACCGGCAACCCCACCACCAGTCACTGCGACGCCCTCGCATGTCCCACCTACATTTGCCATTGAGAGATGACTCCAGTCGCCGCCAGAGTAGAGAAATGCACCAACGCCGACAGCGATGAGCACCGACACTTTGACAGCGGTTAACGCTGTGGCAAACTGTCCACTGACTTTCACTGCGGCGCAGTTGATTAGCGTTGTGGCCAGGATCGCGCCCAATGCGACAACTTGAAGTCGACCAAAACCGACGATGTGTCCGCCCGGAAGTGTGATGGAGAAATAGTTTTGTTTTAGCGCGCCATGAAGAAAGTCGTTTAGGAAGATCGCGAAGCCGACTGCCAGCGCGGCAGCAGAAGCAGAACGTGCGAGAAGAAATTGAGTCCAACCGTAGAGGAACCCCCAGATACGTCCGTAGGCGTCACGGATGATGCCGTACTCACCCGCATCCTTCGGTTTCATTGCAAGCAACTCCGCGTACGTTAGACCACCAGCGAGTGACAACAAACCAGCAAACACCCATACGAGGAGCGCCTTTGTCGGGGTGCCCACGTTGCAAGTCATCACGCGTGCTTTCAAAAAGACACCGGTGCCGATGATGTTTGCGATATTCACCGCAATCGCAGACGTCAATCCAAGTCCGCGGACTAGATGATTAGATTCAGGGTTCATTTAATAGTCCAATGTCCAAAGTCCTAGCTCTGATCTAAAGCAACGTAAAGCTGGGCTCTTAATTCACCTGCAGATCCCTTGGCTACCGCAAGGAACTGTAAGAATTCTTTGTCGCCGCCTCGTTCAAATCCCTCCGCGATGTTAGAAAGAATTGAAACAGCAGCACGCCGCATCTGATCCCTGAGACCGAACTCTTTTGCAAAGTCTCCCGATCGGGAAACTTCATAGACTTTTTTAGTGACGCTGGGTGCTTTCTTCCAAGATTGAATTTCTTCGAACTTCTTTACTTTTGCCATGCATCCACCTCCTGAGTGGTGAGAGTGAGGTTAGTTTCACAGACGCGGACTTTGGACGTTGGACAATCTTTACCACAGATCGCTAACAATAAGATCTTCGTAGGTGTCGCGTCGCCGAATGATATCTGATTTTCCATTGGTCCTAATCAAAACTGCGGCGGGAAGTGGACGTCCGTTGTAATGAAACATCTGGGCCAGCGAGTAGGCGCCGCAATTTAAGAGTGCAAGTATCTCGCTCGGTTTCACATCAGCAGGCAGCTTTCGATAATCGGGAAGACGACCTTCGCGCTCAATATCAAAGTAAACGTCGCCGGAATCACACAGTGGCCCAGCGACCTTATATTCGTTTTCGTAAGTCGAACCCGCTCGCGACGCAGAGATCAGGTGGTAGTACCATTTGTAATTATTCATCGAGAGCATGATGTTGTAGCCGGCGTCAGTCAATAACCAAACATCACCTGTCTCAGGACGCGTTTTGATATTGCGCACAGTCGTCAACACTAATCCGGCATCAGCGATCACACTGCGACCGGGTTCCAGAAGGATCGTGACCTGGTCCAGCAGATGCTCTGCGCCTGCTGCACGCGCGGACTCTCGTGCAACCCTCATTGCCTCTGACAATACGGCGGTAGGTTCAAGTTCAGCGCCCAGCATGTCGCGTTCGTGTTCCGGCAATTGGTCGGCTTGTGATCGATCGCGCAGGTAATTCACGGGGATTCCACCGCCGAGGTTGATATGTTCAAGCGTGTGACCCGTCTCACGGTGAATGGTAAGCAGGTGTTCCCACATGCTTTTGAAAGCCTGGGCGAAGGGCTCGACGTCAGGAGTTTGCGAGCCGACATGAATGTGGATGCCGTTGACATGAATCAAGTCCGGATATTGAAACGCTCGACGAAATGCGGCGAGCACCTCCGAGGATGAAATACCGAACTTCGAGGTGAGTAGGGCGGTTTGCAAACCAAGATGCGAGCGTGTGCCGATCTCCGGAACCAGACGAAGTGTTATGCGTGCTGGCGATACATTGTTTCCTTTCGCACGCAGACGCTCCACTGATTGTTCGACAAGTTCAATCTCGTATATCGAGTCGACGTTAATTGCATAGATGCCGGCAATGACAGCCTGATCGATCTCATCATCTGACTTGCTGGTGCCATTGAAGATGATCTGTTCGGGCAGAAACCCAACCTTTAACGCTTTGAAGAGTTCGCCTCCGCTGTTGACTTCGACATCAATGCCGGCGTCGAGCACAGCTTTGAGGATAGCCATATTTGAATTTGCTTTTGAGGCGTAGCAAAACTTGATTGGCCGATCGACAACAGTGGCAGAGAGTTTGAGTCGTTCAATATTGTGCCGAATGCGTGCTTCGGAAAAAACAAACAGTGGTGAGTTGAATTCTTTTACCAGGTCGATTGCGTCAACTCCGTCAATGGTCAAGTGATTGTTACGTACCTCCAGGTAACCGGGGATGGACCATGCAGGACACATTGTGGCTGTTCCAGATGACATTCTTTATCAGAGCTCCAGATTAATCTTGATCTTAAAAATTCGTGTGAAGATAGTCTGGGAAGGAAAGTGCGTCAAGCTGAAGGCTTGTCGCGTAGTGACCTAAATTGTAGGGGCGGCCCTCCGTGGCCGCCCA
>PSRF01000148.1 GCA_003175865.1 Blastocatellia bacterium | reverse complement strand
CGCTCCAAAGAAAAGTCGACAGCGGTGTCGAATCCGGTTTGTTCCTGATACTTTTCAACTCTTCCCTCCGGCCCGAGAGAGTCACGGATTTGTTCTTTGCCGGGGCCCGGCTGAGTCTGACCTTCGGCGGCCGCCATGCCGATATCGAATCCTCGACGGACGTGACCTTCCGATTGTCTATTCCGAAGTTCGATCGTCATGGGATCGCGATTGGCAATCTCCGCTCCTCGACTGGCAAGCTCGTTTAACCTCGTCGCCTGGCATTGAGCTTCGAGTCCGGCAGCCG
Source organism: Blastocatellia bacterium (assembly GCA_003175865.1). Classification (GTDB taxonomy): domain Bacteria; phylum Acidobacteriota; class Blastocatellia; order Pyrinomonadales; family Pyrinomonadaceae; genus PSRF01. The sequence goes on along the minus strand of PSRF01000148.1, from coordinate 5,036 downwards.
CTGGCGAGTTTCTAGCTCGCGCTTCTTTCGCGACATCGCAGATCGATCGGTCCTGTCCTGACGTGTCGGACGTTTGAGTGCTTTTGACCCTCTCCACGGCTTTGACAGGCGGTGGCTCACCTGCAGCACCAGCTGCGCGACACTGAGCTTCAAGTCCCGCCGCCGCCGGAGAGTTTCGCGCTCGCGCCATTCGCGCTGCCTGGCAGATCGTTAATGATGGAGTAGGCGACGCGCCGGGTTGGGGCGGAGGCGCTTTCGTTCTGCCGACGGCTTGAACCGGTGTCGGCGGCAATTTTTCATCGCCGCAGATGAGCCCGACCGCATCCAGCCACCTACCAGACCGCCCACTGATGCCAACGGCTTTAGTTGCGTGGTTGTTTGAGTCCGGACAAATACTCGTCCCGTTGGTCTCGGTAGCCTGAGATTGGAAGCCACCAGGGTGTGTCTTATTATAGTTGGGCCCTTGGATTGTGTTCTCCAAGGGATAATTCTCCCAGAATTTTCGATCTCGGGATTCTGTCGGTACTCCGCCACTCACTACCTCACAAAGTAGCGTAATGCGATTGACTATCACGGTATCCACACCTTCTGCCTCGACGTAGATCGCCGACACGAGTGGCTTGTTGCTCGGACAGGTAAGAAACTTGACGCTGCCCCCGCCTCCTCCGTACCAATCTGTCGGAGCAATCGCAGCACCGTTCACACCGTACTCCACTCTTTCTTCGTCGTGTTCGGGCACTAAGTTGTCATGTAGATCCCGGTGAACATTCACGTGTATCTTCACGAGATTTACAGCTAGTGTGCGACAAAGCGGACGAATCGCATCCACATCGTCACCCACTCGCAATTCGAACCCTCCCAACATCTGACCGGAGGGGCAACGCGCCTCGAATCGGCCTCCGCCTGGTCCACCGACTGCGGGCATGACGCGATCCTGCGCCTCTGCTAAAGGGGCCATTAACAACATCACCAGCGGTATGCCAATCAGGCGCAAATGCAATGAGCAGTTACTCCACCGTCGCCATCGACTACATTTGGTCGTTAGGTAGTTCATGACTTTCATTCACTGTTCATCGAAAGCGCATGAGTCTAGACACAGAAACAGTTCCGCGTAACTGTCTATATGGACAGGAAGGTCACACTGCTAAGACTGAAATGCACAGGGCAAGAATCGCGAGTGACGTTCCGTGATGGTCCGCCACCAATTCATATCTTTGGTCTGGATTGCTGTTCTTAAACCAGGTGTTCGCGAAGGGCTTTTGCCACGGCTTCGGATTTTGAATGGACCTGAAGCTTTTGGTAGACGTTATGCAAGTGGAAGGAGACAGTGCGTACGGTTATGTCGAGTTTCACCGCAGCTGTTTTGTAAGTGTGACCATCGACGATGAGCTTCAACAGTTCTGTTTCCTGACCCGTTAAATCGTGTGTGGCGGTTTCCGGCGGCCGAAATTCCCGAAACAATTTGATCACTCGATGTGCGACTGTGGGAGACATTGGGGCGCCACCCGAAGCCACTTCCTTCAAGCTTTCCAGCAGGCGCACAGGTGTGGTGTTCTTCAGCAGGTAACCCGAAGCGCCGGCGCACAACGCCGCGAATACATCTTCTGCATCGTCGTAAACCGTTAGTGCTACCACCGGCAAGTTGGGATAACGTTCCTTAAGTACTCTGGTGCCGTCGATGCCACTCATCCCGGGAAGACCAATGTCAGTGAGCACAACATCAGGTAGCCGATCCCCGATTGACTGCAACGCATCTTCCATCGTTCGAAACGCGCCAACGCAACGAAAACCTGGCGAGCCGTTTATTAAAACCGTCAAGCCTTCACGAACATCGCGTTCGTCTTCGATGAGGGTCACGTGAATCTGATCGTTGTTCTGCGACACAAGGCTCTAGTCTTGCTTTCGAAATTTAGTCAAAGCCAGCCTGTTTGAATCTACATCGCAATTGCTCCGCCGTCACCTGTCCATTTAGACAGGTGACTTGTTGGAAATTTTATCGCACCTCAAACCCAGCGCCGGCGTGGAACGCTAAGAGACACCTTCGTGCCTTTGTCCGCCTGCGACTGCAATTGCAACTCACCCCCGATTGCTTTTGCTCGCCTTTGCATGCTGACCAGTCCGTGCCCCTCGCTTGAATCCGACGGCGCAAATCCACAACCATCGTCTCTAACTACAAGCACCAGCAAAAACTGATCGAGTCGTAACTCGATCGTCACGTGCGTGCAACCAGAGTGGCGCACGGCGTTGTTTAGGGCTTCCTTGAAAATCAGGAAAACATCACGCCGCAATTCGGCACCCAGTTTTTGACTCAGCTCGCGATCTGGCGCATCGAATTGAAACTCGATCTGACGTCCGGCAAGAACTTCATTAGCAAAACTTCTCATTCGTAGTACCAGATCTAGCAAACTGTCACGTCGGGGATTCACAGCCCAAACAATATCGCTCATCGAGGCCACCGATTCGCGCGAGATACGCGCAATCGATGAAAGTGGACCGGCAGCACTCGGATGGGTGTCGTGCAACTGTTGATGAGCGACCTCGCTGAGGATTGCAATCCTGGTTAGGTTGGCGCCAATGTCGTCATGCAGATCAGCCGCGATGCGCGTGCGAACGCGTTCTATCCCAAGCAGACGCGCTACTCTCGAGCGATAGCCGACATAACCGATCGTCACCAACAAAAATCCCGCCAACGTTGCAAACCACCAGCGCTGATAGATATGTGGGAGGATCGTGAACGAGATGGACGCGGGCTGAAGACTTGGCGCTCCCTCCGAATTGATTGCACGCACCAGAAATCTGTAATGGCCGGAAGCAAGTCGCGCATAGTTGACAGTATGTTGCGTTGTCGGAGCGTTCCAATCGGAGTCCGCGCCTTCGAGTCGATATTGATAACGAAGTTCATCTCCAACGCTCGCGGCCAGGCCGACGAAATCAACGCTCAACTGGTGCTGGTCGGCGTCAAGTTCGACTTGGGGCAAGTTCGTTTCGCCGAGTTCGGACACGCGCTGCACGATGCCTTCGACGCGCACACCCGTCAGAAAGACGGATGGCGGCGAGTGCGTTTCATGCTCTTCAGGAATTAAGCGCGACAAGCCAAAAGGTGAGCCGAACCAAAGCGCTCCGTTGCGGTCGCGATAGGCGTGTTCGATCCCATTTTTTGGCAACCCGTCAGCGACCGTGTAATGCTTTACATTGCCATTCGCCAGATCGATTCGGTCAACGCCGTGCCCCGTCCCCGCATAGATGCGCCCCCACAGGTCTTCAGTGATTGAGCGGATGTTGTTGCTTGAAAGTCCGTTGAGAGTTGTATACCTAACGATGTGTAGGGTGTCGGCCGCTGGGTCGTCAATGCGATTCAAACCGCCCAGTTGACTCGCTATCCAAAGCCGCCCACTGCGATCCAAGTAAAGCGAGATCACCCAACCAGGCGGCACGCCGTCGGCAGTTGTGAAGCGGCTGAACCTTCCATCACGATAGCGCAGCAGTCCCCCGGTTTCGGACGTACCGATCCAGAGGTTACCCGTACGGTCTTCGATGAATGCAGTGAAATCAGTCTTCGGCGGGACACCGGTTTCTGCCGTGTGATCGTGAACAGTATTAGTCGCGCGTTCCCAGCGCAAGAGTCCAAAGTGGACTCCCGTCGTTGCGATCCATACGTCACCTCGAGCATCTTCATAAAGACGAAAGATCTCGGTGCGGTTGGAGTCATCGCCAACAGTGCTAACGAATTTCGTACGCACGTGCGCGAGTTCTTCGATCCGATCAACTTTCGGAAAGCGGTACAGGCCCGAGCCTGTCGGTATCCACCACTCGCCCGTGTGATCTTGCAAGATCGTTTGGTTCCAGCCCCAACCGTGATACTTGATGTCTGAGGGCAGATTGGGTTCAACGGGCGTGAACCGCGCGCCATCGAACTTGTTGATGCGCCGTCCCTCGTAATCGGTTAGACCCACGGTTGATGGCGCGTTGGTGGCGAACAATTCGCCGTCTCGATTTTCAAAGATGGAATCAATAAAAAGCGCGTTGAATCCATCATCAAGGCCGTAGCCGGTGAATCCATTGTGCGCAACCTTGATCGCGCCGCACATAGACGCGACCCAAAGATTGTCGTCGCGGTCTTCTGTTAAGGCCCATACATCGACCTCGCACGATCCATTCTTTGCGTTGTAATGCCGAAAACTCCGCGCTCCCTTTTCAGTTTCTGCCGAACTCACATAAAGTCCAAAGTTCGTCGCCACCCACAGCCTGCCGTCGGGAGTTTGCAGTAGAGAGTTGACCCACATCGAGGGCAGCCCGTCGTTTTCGTTATAGACTCGCGCGACGATCGAGCGAGAAGGATCGGGCGCAGTGACTAGCCGTCGCAAAGTTCCTCCCAATCCGCCCTGCGACCCCACCCATATGTTTCCGTCGCGGTCTTCGAGCAATGATAAGATCGCAGTTGAACCTAATCCGTTCTGTTGTGTGTAACGTTCAACGCGACCATCGGCCAGCAATCTGTAAAGCACGCCGCCTTTGCCGATCCATAACGCGCCCTGGTGATCTTTCAGAATGGCTGCCACGTTATCGCTGGCAAGCCCAAGCCTCATTCCCAAATCAATCTCATGAAAATGCACGCTTCCGTCACTTGAGATTTTCAACCGGAACAATCCTTCATGTGTGCCGCACCAGATCGCGCCGGTATCGTCTTCAAGCAGAACATTGAAAGCGATCGGCTTCTCGCCCGGATTGAAAACTGAAAACATTGGGTTGTCAGAATTGCGGATTGCGGATTGTTCATTGCGGACTTCACGATTTTCATTTGGTGATCCAAAACTCGGACTGCGCACTCGGTCGCCTGTCGGGTTGAAGCGGCACAACCCTGACTCGGTCGCGATCCAGTACACGCCGCTGCGCGTTTCTAGCAGATCGTTAACGCGGCGATCCGGTAACCCATCGTCCGTGGTGTAGTTCGTAAAGGTGTAACCGTCGAAGCGTGAAATGCCATCGCCTGCGATCATCCAAATGAAGCCTCGCGAGTCTTGCTTGATTTGCGTCAC
>PSRF01000371.1 GCA_003175865.1 Blastocatellia bacterium | reverse complement strand
TTCTGCCGTCATCCGAACCGCAACGCACCGTCAACCTTTTAACTTGGGTGTTGACTTCAAGGGGGGAACGGTCGTTACGGTAAAGTTCAAACAAAAACCTACGGATGAGGCGATTAGAGACGCACTTGTCAAACAAAGCGTAAAGGACGCTGTCGTTCAGCCGGTCATCAATAGTCCTGACACCGTCTTGATTAAGTTGCCTTTGGAAGGTAGCGGGGACGCTGAATCCAAGTCGCAGGTCGATGCTGGCCGAGGTCAGGTTAGGAAGGCCTTGGGCACGTTTGGAGTGGAAGCAGATCCTAAGCTGCATCTCTCAGGAGACGGCAGCGCCGCGTTTGAGATTGTTGGTACCGACGCCGTTGGTGCGATCGCCGGCGCTCAACTTCGTAACAAGGCGATCGCAGTAACGCTCGCCGCGTTGGTTGGTATTCTTGTTTACATTGCTTTGCGATTTGAATGGACGTATGGCGCCGCCGCCGTTATCGCTGTGTTTCACGATGTGCTTGTGACGTTGGGCTTCTTCTCAATCTTCCAGTGGGAAGTTAGCTTAACCGTCATTGCGGCCTTGCTAACTCTCGTCGGTTTTTCTGTCAACGATACGATCGTTGTCTTCGATCGAATTCGTGAAAATCGTAAACTTCATCGCAGAGACTCGCTTTACAAAGTTACGAATGATTCGATCAATCAAACGCTTTCACGAACTGTGATCACATCCGGACTGGTTTTCCTATCGGTGTTAGCGATGGTTCTTTTTGGCGGCGAGGTGTTGAGAGGTTTCTCGCTCGCGCTTCTGATTGGGATCACTTTCGGAACTTATTCATCTGTGGCAATTGCGAGCCCGATAATGGTTTGGTGGGAGCAACGTCTTGAAGCGGCAAATCGTGCAGCAACGTTGAAGTTTAATCGACCAGTCAGGACAAATGTACCGAGTCCGACGAAGTCGGTTCCACGCGACACCTTGACTGCGCGGGCAGGTAAACGCTCGAGCGGTGCCAGCAACGCATAACTGTCATTCTATTGGTTTCTGATTTTAGTCGAACGTCAAGGTTGCGAATCCAACTTTGCGCTTGACTTTGAAATGCTATGCAAATAGACTGCGAGCGTTGCTGGCCAATTAAATAAACTCAAAGAGTCGACCGTGCGTGTAAAAAGGGTGGTTGGACGCGCAGTGGTCTGTTGTTGAGCGGGCCGGCGAGTTTTTTCTCGCACAGCGGCTTCCAGTCATTTCGGTGTGCTCAATATCGCAGGAGCTGCTGTTTCCCCACTTCTTGACGGAAATCAAGCGGCACAAATAAGTCGACTTTTGAGACAGTCACTCAGTTCGTTTGCGACCCTTGATCCATTTGGCGCCGGAATTGGGAGGATAAAGATACATGTTCGATCACCTTGTTGAGTCTAGTTCACATAAAGCCGATTTGGAGCGAAAAGGCTCGTTTATTGTGGCTACAGCGCTCATCTACGGCGTGCTAATGCTGGCATTCTTTGTGGCCGGTATCTACTGGTACGACAATCACCTCGGCGAGATGGAACTCGAATTGACTACACTCGTAGCGCCTGTCCCTGTGCCGCAACAGCAGAAACAGGAAGAACAGAAACAAGAAGTCAAGCCGCAGAAGATTGAACAGAATGTCGACGTTCGCAAAGAGCTGATTGCAGACGTCACGCGAACAGAATTAGTCCCCAAGGAAGTTTCGGCAAAAGCCAGCGACATTCCGCCGGTGCGACGTGGTGTAACTACCGTAATCGGTAACGAGTCGTCGAATGCCGCTGCACCAATGCCCGCTGGGCCAGGAGCCGGCACCGTAGTGACCGCCCCTACCAAAGTACAGATCGCAGATGAACCGCCGCCACCAGCGCCTCCTCCTCCACCTCGAGCCCCAATTTCAGGTGGTGTGCTTAACGGTAAAGCTCTGAGCTTACCCAAGCCAGCTTATCCGGCTATTGCCAGGGCAGCACATGCCGCAGGCACGGTTGTGGTTCAGGTAACCATCGACGAAAACGGTAATGTAATCTCGGCGCACGCTGTGTCAGGACATCCGCTGCTGCAAGCTGTTGCTGTTGCTGCTGCGCGCGGGGCGAGATTCTCTCCGACAAAACTTTCGGGACAGCCCGTCAAAGTAACGGGAGTAATCACGTACAACTTCGTGGCTCAATAAACCGCAGAGAGTTTGAATGCTGCGGTCGGTGCCAGTTGGACCGACGAGCATCTCTGCTTGCTATCAATCTAATAAAACTCTTGGAGGGTTTTGATCGTGACGATTCTAACAAGTCTTTTAGGAACCAAGGCGCTGGGTCTGCTGGTAATGTTGCAGGAAGGCGCGACCGCCGGTGCAAGTCCTGAAACTGGTACCCAGTTTACAATCACTGAAATGGTGAAGAATATGGGCGGCGTAGCCATCGCGGTTGTCGTCGTCCTCTTGATCATGTCGGTCTATTCAATCGCTATCATGGTGGAGCGTTACTTGACGTACTCGGCTGCAAAGAAACAGTCGCGTGAGTTTGCTCCGCGTGTCGCCCAAGCGTTGAAGAATGATCGCATCGAAGAAGCTATCAATATCAGCGACAAGCATCGTAAGTCGCACCTCGCGATGGTTGTGAGTAGCGGCCTTCAGGAGTTTCGTGCACACGAAGCGTCAGCCGATATATCCGGTGACGAGATCGAGGCTTCCAAGCGCGCACTTCAACGTGCGATTGCCATCAAGACTGCTGAGTTCAAGCGTGGTCTTTCTGGTCTTGCCACCATCGGTTCGACAGCTCCGTTCGTGGGACTCTTCGGAACAGTGTTTGGAATTATTAACGCTTTCCGCGGCATGAAGAACGCTGAGTCGGCCGGTATTGCGGCAGTGGCGGGCGGAATCTCTGAGGCGCTATTTACAACCGCACTCGGATTGCTCGTCGCTGTGCCTGCGGTGTGGCTCTTCAACTATTTCACTGGCAAGGTCGATGGTTTTGTGGTGGAGATGGACAACTCAGCATCAGAGTTGGTTGACTACTTCATTAAGAACCGCACCAAGCAACTGAAGCCATAGTTCAATTCAAGTTTGACCCTGTAAGGTAGCAACGCACGCCGTCCATAGCGTGCGTGCGAGCCCAGGTTTTATCTGAAGGGAGATCGTTATGGGAATGTCAGGCGGCGGCGGTGGCGGCGGGATGCAGTCGGAGATCAATGTGACTCCGATGGTGGATATCATGCTGGTGCTGCTGATCATCTTCATGGTTGTTACTCCGTTTCTACAGCAGGGAATTACTGTGGCCCTGCCGAAGAACATGAACAACCCGGATGTCGATCCAAACATTATCAAGGAGTCGTCGATCGTTATATCAATACCGGCCGATGGACAGTACTACCTTGGTAAGAAGCAGGTGATGAGAGAAGATTTGGCCGACAAGGTCGATTCAATGCTCAAGAACATCAAGAAGGATGAGGATCGGATTGTTTATATCAAGAGCGGCGTCGGAGTCAGCTACGGCGATGTCGTCACTGTGATAAATGAGGTCCGAAAACTGGGTGTTGATAAGATCGGACTTGTTGCTGACAAGAAGAAGAAGGGTCCCGCTACGGCGGCCCCGGCGACTTCCTGATGCTGCAGAGGAGATACATAAATGGGAATGGGTGGTGGTGGTTCGAAAAGCACTGCGGTTCCGTATATCAACGTGACACCGCTGATCGATGTGTTGCTGGTGTTGTTGATCATTTTCATGGTCGTCACTCCGCTGAAGCCCAGCAGGTTTAAGGCTGACATCCCAACACAGAGGGATCCTAACGAAGACTTAAGCAAGTTGAAGCCAAATCCGTTGACGCTGGTGGTCTCCATTTCTCCTGATCTGCAAATCAAGTTAAATCAGGATAATATGGGGTCAGTCAACGATACCGGACCATTATCTACAAAGCTTGTTCAGGTATTTAAGGATCGTAAGGATCAACGTGCCTTTAAAGTCGGAATGGAGACTCGTACGGATTTACCCGAAGAAGAGCGCATTGAAAAGACAGTCTTCGTCAAGGCCCCCAGAGCCGCAAAGTACGGGGACGTGGTCAAAGTCATTGATGCCATCAAGGGTGCAGGCGCGAATCCAGTAGGTTTACAGGTAGACGATCTGCCTTAATAAATTCTGCGAATCAGGTTAAGCCGTCAAGATTCTTCCGCTCAGGTCGATCTTCCGGTGTCTGTTCGCTTTTAATGGAGTCATGGATAAATGAAACTCTCTCAGACCAGGATTGCGCTTGTATTAGCAATCCTCGTTGCCACCACTTCCGGTTGCGGAGTTGTCAATCGAATTAGAGCCAAGAATCAGCTCAATGAGGCGGCTCGTGCTTATCGCGAAGGACACTTTGACGAAGCAGAGCAACATTCCAGGCGTGCGGCTGAATTGGATCCTAACAACAAGACGGCGCCCATGTTCATAGCCCGTACGATACACGCGCAGTATCGTCCGGGTGTGCAGTCCCCGGAGAACATCAAGAAGGCACAGGACGCGATAGACGCGTACCAAAAGATACTTGCAAATAATCCGAAGGATGAAGAGGCTTACAAGGCTATTGCTTATCTGTACGGAGCTATTAAGGACGAAGCGAAACTCCGACAGTGGATCACCGCGCGAGCTGCTAACGATTCCACAGAACCGGAAAAGCGAGCTGAGGCTTACATAGTCCTGGCAAGTAAGGACTGGGATTGCTCTTTCAAAATGACCGAGCTTCCAACAAACAAGATTACGACCGTTGACCCCTCAAACAATAAGGCAACTGTCTCCTATAAGAAGCCCAAAGATCAGAAAGACTTCGACGCCGCACAGATGTGCGTGAAACAGGGTCTTTCTGAGGCTGAGAATGCGATCAAATTTGATCCGAACAACGAGTCGGCATGGTCATACAAGACCAACCTCCTGCTCGAAGCTTCAAAGTTAGCTGAAATGGATGGCAAGACAGATCAGAAAGCTGACCTCCAAAAACAGTATGAAGTCGCTTTGAAGCGAACGACGGAGTTGAGTGCGGCAAACTCCAAGCGCAAGGAAGAAGAAGCTGCACGTCAAGCAGCGTCTCCACCCAAAGGCTAACCCTACAACTAGTTTCGTTTTTAAGAAGGTGATGTGACGGCTTTCGAGTCGTAACATCACCTTTTGTTATACTAGGATACAGGTCTTCCCCGCTCCAGAACTCTCGTATGATTCGCATCGAAGACATCGTCGATAAGGTCGCCAGTAATCACGCTCAAGCGGATCTCGATCTATTGAGGCGTGCCTACCTGTTCTCGGCTAAAGAACATAAAGGGCAGAAACGCGCATCCGGTGAGTCGTACCTTGTACATCCACTGGAAGTCGCAAACATCCTCGCGGACATGAAACTCGATGAAGTCTCAGTGGCGACGGGCCTTCTTCATGACGTTGTTGAAGACACTCTCGTGGATCTCGATACAATCCGAGACTATTTTGGTGAAGAGATTACGCATCTTGTCGACGGCCTGACGAAAATTGCCCAAATCAGCAATATCTCAAGAGAGGACCAGCAAGCTGAAAACGTCCGCAAAATGTTGCTCGCGATGGTTGATGACGTGCGTGTTGTGTTGGTCAAACTAGCAGACCGACTGCACAACATGCGGACGCTCCAATATCTAAGTCCCGAGAAGCGAAAGCGCATTGCGGAAGAGACCATGGATATCTTTGCCCCAATTGCTCACCGCTTGGGCATGGGTAAACTTCGTGGAGAATTAGAGGATCTAGCCTTCCGTCACTTGCATACCGACGAGTATCGCGAGTTGGCTGAGCAGCTCGAAAAGCGCAGACCAGAGAACGAGGCGTTTCTAACTGATGTCACTGGGCGTATCCAGGAGAAGATGAATGAAGCTGAAGTTCCGTTTGAAAGCGTAGAAGGCCGGGTCAAGCGCCTGTATTCGATATGGAAAAAACTGCGACGACAACGAATCGGTTTACATCAAGTCTATGACTTGGTGGCTGCAAGAATCATTACACCTAACGAAGTGCGGCACTGTTACGCCGCACTCGGAGTGGTTCACAACAATTGGAAACCCGTCCCAGGTCGCATCAAGGATTGGATCGCGACGCCGCGAGACAATTTGTACCAGTCGCTTCACACGTCTGTTATCGGATCAAACGGCCAATCTTTTGAGGTTCAAATCCGTACCGAAGAGATGCATCACGTCGCTGAGGAAGGTGTCGCTGCGCATTGGAAATACAAGGAAGGTAAACGCGGTGCTCGCGATGACGACAAGGCGTTTCAAGCGCTGCGGTCTTTGGTTGAGTGGACTCAGGAAGTTAAAGATTCGAAAGATTTCCTCGACTCTCTCAAACTTGATCTCTATCCCAAGGACGTTTATGCCTTCACTCCAATGGGAAAGGTGATTCAACTACCGCGAGGTGCCACTCCCGTAGATTTTGCTTACATGATCCACTCCGAAGTTGGAAACACTTGTACTGGCGCTCGAATCAATGGGCGCATGGTGCCACTTCGTACTCAGATCCAAAATGGAGACGTTGTTGAGATCATCACCACGTCCAACTCTCATCCGTCACGAGACTGGCTCAACTTCATCGTTACCTCACGCGCACGAAACCGTGTTCGTCACTGGGTAGCAGAGCAGCAACGTGCTGAATCGATTGAAATTGGTCGCAAGCTTTTTGAAAAAGAAGCAGCAAGATTTCAACTGTCACCCAAGAAAATTCTTAGTGATGGTGACAAAGATATGGGTCGTGTGGCGAGTGAGTATGGCTACGGACGAGTTGACGATCTGCTTGCCGCGATAGGTTACGGCAAGTTGGTACCACGTAATGTAATTGCGAAGTATTTAGGACCGGAGCAGTTCGAACAACTCGACAAACAAAAGGAATCGCGACTTCGCAGTGGTGTTCGTGCCGTCAAGCGTCTGATTCGCCTGGGTGATGATTCAATAGTGGTTCGCGGCGTTGATGATTTGATGGTTACACGAGCTCGTTGTTGCAACCCTCTTCACGGCGAAGACATTATTGGTTACATCACGCGAGGCAAGGGAGTCGCGGTGCATACCAAGCGTTGCAAGAACGTGAACTCCTTGATGGTTAACCGCGAACGTATTGTTGAGGTTGAATGGGCTGGTCGTCCTGAGAAGACCGCTTATGCGGTCAAGCTACTCGCGATTACTGAGAATCGGACCGGAATGATCGCGGGTATCACTGGAGCGATTTCTGATATGAAGACCGGCATACGTGACGCCCGTGCCTCCGTTGCCTCCGATGAGCGTGGTCATATTGAAGTAACTGTCGAGGTGTTTGACGTGAAGCACTTGGATAAGGTAATCGGCTCAATCAAGGGCGTTCCTGGTGTGCTTGACGTGGAGAGGATGCAGGGCGTTGCGTAATGGTTAACGCTGTCTTTGCCCTACCTGAGACCTTCTGCTAGAATCCCGCCTTTGTTTTAGACATAGAAAAATGAGGCGTTCGCTACCGTGAGAGTCAAAGTACAGACGGCAGATGCTCCGGCTGCCATTGGACCGTATTCACAGGCAATTAAGGCAGGTGACTTTGTTTTCGTCAGCGGACAAATTCCAATTGATCCCAAAACGGGAGAGTTCGTCAACGGTGGTGTCGCGGAACAAACAGAGCGGGTCCTTAAAAATGTTGCAGCTGTTTTGGCAGCTGCGGGGAGCGATTTGAGCCAAGTAGTGAAGACGACTGTGTTCCTGGCCGATATGAATGACTTTTCCGCTATGAATGAGGTCTACGCGAGATTTTTTGTAGGTGAACCACCAGCTCGCGCAACGGTTGCGGCGGCAGGTCTGCCAAGGAACGCGCGAGTTGAGATTGAAGCTATTGCGTTGCTTTCGTAGACAGCAAACAACCGGCACAAGCGTGCCGGTTGCAGGATTTTGAAAACTTAAATCTCGGGTTGCTAAGCGGCTTTGGCGACTTTGCCGGCTTTGATGCACGCGGTGCAGACCTTCATTCGACGCGCCCCACCTTGTGGCTGTTGAACGCGAATCGACTGAAGATTTGGGTTAAATCTTCGGGGCGTTCGATTATTTGCGTGGGAGACATTATTGCCGAATTGAGGGCCTTTGCCACAAACTTCACAACGCTTGGCCATTAGTTTTGCAACCTCCGAGTATTTCTAGTTCTCTAAACAAGTTCTTCCAGCAGTACACGGTGGCGAAATCTGCCATAGCTGGAACCCAGTTTTATAACAGACAGTTTTCATGAAGGTCAAGCTACGCTGCTTGAGCGAAGTAAACACTCAAAGGAGTAAATTCCAAGTGCGCAAATTTGTTACGCCATTTCTTTTAACCAGCATTTTGATAGTCGCGGGCCTTTTTGTGGGTTGTGCTTCCGGCGGCAGCACTACTAACGAAAACCAGGTTGCCGCTACTGTGAATGGCCAGAGAGTCATGATGTCCGAGGTGGAACGCGGAGTCAGCCAACAGACAGGCGGTAAGCAATCAGAGCTCTCGCAATTGCAGCTGGCACAGATGCGACTCACCGTGCTCGGAAATTTGATTCAGCGCGAGGTGCTGTTTCAGCGGGCCCAACGAGAAAAGTTGTTACCGACCGAAGACGAGATCGACAACGTCATCAATCAACAGCGAACCCAAGGTGGAATGACCGCCGAGGATTTTGCAAAAACATTGAAAGAGCAGAACCTGACGCCCGAAGGATACCGCGAGGAGACGCGGAAAGATTTGGCGATCAGTAAGCTACAGGATAAGTACGCCGGCAAGATAACAATCAGCGATAGAGAGGTGGAAGAGTACTACAACACAAACAGGCAGCAGTTCGTTAACGCTCGCGGTGTGGCGCTCGGCATGATCATGGTTGACCCGGCCGACAACAGCTCAACCGGAATCCAGGATGACGCAAAGACTGAAGCAGATGCAAAGACAAAGATCGATAACATCTATACGCAGTTACAAGGCAAGACTGACTTCGCTACCGTCGCTCGTGCAAAGAGCGAAGATGTAGCTTCACTGCGCAACGGTGGTGACATTGGTTTTGCGACCGAACAGGATCTTAAGAACAACAATTTTCCCGCAGACCTCATCGCGAGCTTCTTTGGTCCAATGCAGATCGGCGAGTATACGCAACCCAAGCAGTTCAATGGTAAGTGGTACATTTTCAAACTTGAGGATAAACGTTTGCAGAGTGAAAATCTGACTCTGGAGAGTCAGGGTGTGCGACAGCGAATAGCCCAGATTCTCACGGACCAACGCAAGCAGCTTCTCAATGGCGCACTTTTAGAAGTGGCAATGAACGAAGCAAAGGTTGTTAACAACCTTGCGGTAAATATGTTGAGCAATCCTAGTAACCTCGGTTTAAGGCCAGCTGGTCCAGGTGTGGCACCCAGTCAACCTGCGGCAACTCAGTCCTCTGCAGCGACGCCGCAGTCATCAACCCCAACGCCGGCGAGTTCACCTTCAACTGCGAAACCAGCTGGCTCGCCGAAGTAGCGCCAGCGCACGCGAATCACGAGCGGGTGTGGGAGAGTTATTGAACTCCCCACCCGCTTGGTTTTAGAAGCTGAATAAATGCTCTTCAGATTTTCAGACGTACAAAAATCTTACGGCGTGCAGGACGTCTTGCGCGGAACTACGTTTCAGATTAACGCTGGCGAACACGTAGGCCTCGTTGGACGCAACGGTGCGGGCAAGAGCACGGTCTTTCGCCTGGTAAGCGGTGAAGAAACTGCTGACCGAGGAGACGTAGTTCGAGCACGAAATGTTCGACTTGGTTTGTTGAACCAGCACGTGCACTTTGAGGCGGGTTCGACGGTCCATGAATCAGCATTGGCAGCATTCGGACGACTCCAGCAGATCGAACACGAGATGCATGAGTTGGAACATCGCATGGC
>PSRF01000223.1 GCA_003175865.1 Blastocatellia bacterium | reverse complement strand
CTCGAGACGATCAATTGCTCCGTTGGTAGCAGAAAGCAAAGTCTCCACCGGACAAGCCGGTGGTATTTGCAATTCTCACAACTTAGGTAAGAGCACCAGGAGGCCGCACTATCACTAGATCGAATATCAACCCCAGTATTGGGTAGTGGCGCCGCTGTGGCCGGTGATGTTGCGACCGTTGTCCTCAAGAGGCGAGTAAGCTGATTGCACTGCGACGCGTCCTGGTCCATGTAAACGCAACCACAAATAACGATTTCCCCACGAACGCCATGAACTCCACGTGCCCGCCGGATGTTCGAAGTGTAATTGCATCTGCACCGTTGGATCCTTGAACAGTAGCGCCGTAGGTTTCACAAGAATCGTCTGACCCGGCTGGAGGTAACGGACGAAAGCGTTACCCGCGCCGTGCAATAACAACAATCCGGGTGTGGCCGGCGCATAGAACCGATCCATGAACATGCCCAAAGGATAATGAGTCTCAGATTCATTGCCGCTCTTTGTCGTAAACCAAATGCCTGTCTGAAACCAATCGTACGTAATTTGACTTGTAGCGACGAGAAACAGATGCTCACGCACATCGACTGCTTGTCCCGGTTGTAGCGGCATCGCGATCATCTCGCCAGGCGCGTCGCGAGAAAACGCAATGTGGCCTGGTCCATGCGCCTGTGTCATCACCAGGGGCATCCCCGAAAGCAGTCGCTTCCATGCACCCTTCAATCCCATCGTCGTGATGTTCACCTGCGGATCTTTCCAGAGCAGCACATGATGCGCGAAGTAAACACCGTCACCTGGCGCAAGACTCATATCAGCAACGGGAACGTAGACACCTTCAATCTGACAAAATGAGTTTCCAAACTGAAGCTTGGCCATGTCCTTTCTGCCGGGAAGTTCCGACCAGCCTGATTGAGTGACGATGTGACTCGAGTCGATCGTTGCGCCGCATGCCGGACAGCTGAGTGTTGAGCCGTCAGTGACGAGGCCGCACCATGGGCAAGTATGGGTTCTTTCGGTCATTGTTTTCCTATGCCGATAAGTATTCGTCCAATGTCCAATGTCCAAAGTCTTCGTGGCTAAAGTTTTCAATGATATCAACGCAGCTTCGATTCATAGGCGTTGGACTTTGGACTCCGTTTTTAGTCTGTATGATGATGCACGTACATTGATTGAATCCCAATGCGACCAGGTCCAGTCATGCGCGCGAGGTTCATGCCAGTGCCGCCGAAGAAGCCAGTCGTCAATTGCTGCGACTCGATGTTCATCGTCACTGAAGAATCTTTGTAGAGAAACGCGCCGGGCTCGACCATGATGCTTTCACCGGGACGCAGCACACGTTCGAACACGTTGCCGTAGCCGTGAAGTAAAAGCAGGCCCGGCTGGTTCGACGTCACAAAACGATCCATGAACATTCCCTGTCCGCCAAACAGGATGTTGCGTAAGCCTTTGATCCGGACGTATGAGTAATCAATGTGATGCGATGCCAAAAGAAAAGCGTGCTCACGCACATCGAGCTCCATCCCTGGATGCAACGGCAGTACAACTAACTCGCCTGTTGCGTCGCGAGAGAAAGCAATTCGCCCTGGTCCCTGTGCGACACTGATGATGAACGGCATTCCGGCCAGCGCGCGTTTTATTCCACCCTGCAACGGCATCACTGACATGGGAGTGTGATCGTCTTTCCAGAGCAGCACATGATGTTCGAAGAAAACTGAGTCACCCTGTCCGAGGTTGATCTCTGCGGCGGGCACAATCTCGCCCTCGACCTGGCAGGTGCTCAGACCAAAATGAATCTCAGTCATGTCTCTGATTCGCGGTGCCTCGCGCCAACCGGATTCACTCACGAGATTCTTGATGTCGAGCGGTGCGCCACATGCCCAGCATGAGACTGCTGTCTTCTGGTTCATTCCCTGGCACCATTCACACGTGATTCGCTCGACGGGATCAGACGAAGCTGGGGCGTTGGGCACACGTGGCGCCTCCGTTTTTACTGGAGTGGCAACAGGTTGAGCGGGTGCGTCACCGAGTAACCTTGTTCCGTCAAACCCGCAAAATGTCTCACTGTCAGCGAAGGTGTGATTACAGGAGGGACAATGTTTCATATGATTCCATTCTTTGGCCTGTATTAGAAAGAATGAGCATCTTACTACTAATGCGTTATCCCGAAGGCGTAAAAATAGTTAGAATTGGAATCGGCAGAAATAAGCTAAACATCAAACGTTACCTCAATTGAGTTGATGTCTGAAGAAACCGAATAGTCTTATGTCTTTTGTATCGATGATGGCGGCTATCCCGAGTCGCTTGAAGTACGTAAGGTCTATGTGACATTAAAGACGCACAGGCCCAAGTACAGCAGTATGTTCGAGTCGTCGATGAGACCGGTGAAGACGATCTTTATCCCGCAACACTATTTTGTACCTATTCAAATTTCCCCCAGAAGCGACCCAAGTGTCGAGTAGTAACCGAAACTCCAACTCGGCCCAGTAATCAGACGGTCACTAAAATCCGACTCCAGATTTAGTTGTCGGCGATATTGGAAGTCACTCGTCTCATCCGCTGAGAGACAACACTTCTTGTATTTCTCGCCCCTGCCGCACGCGCAAGGATCGTTCATGGTTACGGGATTCTAGCGGATGGTGAGTGAGTGCAGGCAACTCTAAACGGGAGCGGAGCGACTGAAAGGGATTTCGGGGTAAGTTGAAGGTAGTCGCTTCGCTCCTGTTCCGAACTCATCACGATTCTCTCTCTTCACCCTGTCGATGCAGATTGGAGAGATCGAATCCGGCCTTCTCCATAGTCTTCGAAACACAATGATCCTGTGACAATCCGGAAAAGCCTACAGAAGAATTCAAACTGAGCCCACTGATGTCTAGGTAACCTTTATTGTTACTGCGGTCAGTGCGTCTCCGTCGCCCTTGGTTGCTACAACTACGACTGCATCGTCAGGTTTAATATCAGCAATCGTTGCAGCTTTGCCGGCTTTGGAGATCTTTGTCTTCGAGTCAATCGCTATGGTCTGCGAAGCCTTTTGATCATCGACAACCGTCAGCGATGTTTCATTTATGGCTGAAACCTTTCCATTGATCGTGACAGTTTGTGGCTTCTTTGAAGTCGTTGGCTCCTGCGAGTGAGACCATGCCGTCGTTGTGATTTGCCCAAGCGCTGTCAATGCTACGAAACTTAGGATTGAGATTAATCCCACTCCTAACCTAAATGTCTTACGGATTCTCTGCATTTCTATTTGCCTCCTTGTTCTAGACGTAACTACACGAGACGTCGGGTTCTGGGACTTTCTGTGGTAGTGCTAGATTTTAACTGGGGATGGGGTCGCCGACGATTACGCTGCGCTTATCATCGCGTTGCAATCGTATGAGGTTTGAAGAAGCATGTTACATGGATGCAACTGAAATCATGATGATCCTGATCAGTCTCGTGAACGAAACGTCAATTGCTACCGTGGTTTGTCAGATCCATAGCTGGCGTGGAAGGTGTTCAACGAATTTCAAGCTTTTGTTCGGTCACAACTCAGGGCTGGATTCGTAAACTAAACATCTTAGAAAAAACGAAGTGGCAAACTCGCCAGGCAGAAAGGTGGAAAGTCATGGTTGATATAACCATTGTTGAAAACAACGTGATCTTCGAAGTTCACGGTTGGGACAAAGTCTGGTCGTTGAGGAGTCAGTTAACGATTTCTCTTTCGCATATTAAACATGTGCACGCTGATCCTGAGCCGGCGATGGGCTGGTTAGATGGTCTAAAGATCGCAGGCGCTGCTGTCCCAAACATCTTCCGAGCGGGCACCTTCTATCAACAAGGGGAGTTGGTATTCTGGGATGTTCGTCACCCGGAGAATACAATCGTTATTGAATTGTCGCATGAGAGATACAAGAAGCTCATTATTGAAGTGGCCAACCCACAGGCAGAGGTACAAAAGATCAGTACCGCACTTAGGGCCAGCAATGTCGAATGAGCGATTCAACAAGCGACGAGTAATTTAATTAAGGAACTCGGAGCGGTAGCGATGGGTAGCAAAAATCAACACAAAAGACAGTTGAGTCGTAGCTACCCGTCGCTACCGCTCCGGGTTCCCTACTTGAACTCGTGCGGTTGAAAACTATGGCCCTGTACAGGTCGGCCGATGAGGAATCGACCTCAAGTACTCATACATCGCAGTCAGATCGCGCGTTGTCTTCTTGCCAAAAACGGGCCAGGGCATCACTTGCAGCAACTCACCGGGCTCTTCAGGATCTTCACCAGTTCGCAGCGTGTGAATAAATTTATCGAGTGTCAGACCTGCCGGGAGCCCATGTGAATCCGGCGTCAGGTTGCGGCTCACCGCTATTCCAAAGTTCATTCCACCTGAGAGGTAGCACGGAACATTAATTTGTTCCGGCTGCCCCTGGAACGGATCGCCTCCGTCGACATACGGCGGATTCGTGTGGCAATCGTTACAACCGCCAGTGTTAATGATGTAACTGCCGATCCCAACAAGAGCGCGATTCTTACCTCTTAGATCCAAATGCACTGGAGCAATTTCGAAACCACGTTGAATGATGCTCTCATCGTCGTTATCGTCGCCCAGGCTAAGAGGCGCGAACGCCATAGCACGATGTGGGCTTACACGGGTTTCTCCAGCTTTACTGTTCTTCGACAATGCTGGGCGAATTGTCGGACTGATCAAGAGCACTGTGAGGCCTGCGAGTACTAGCGTAATACATACCAAAATATGACGTCTCATAGAGTCTCCTTTATGAATGATTTGGGGGTAGACCATGATGCATGGTTTAGCGTGAACCGAGACTGTAGCCTGGGCCAGTGGGGAAACGCAGCGCCTTTTATCGCAAATTAAGGAAAGCGTCAATGTAAATTTACAGGTCGGCGGGATTAGTCTCACAAATTAGGCCGACGTTGATGGACCACCGAGGTAAAGTCCATCTCTTGAAGGAGGGGTGTCCTCATTCAATCCGGAGGCACGGGATCGATCTTAATCATCCTGCACACGCGATAGTACTGGCTTGATATCAATCACGGGAGTGCCGTCGATGACTTCGATTGGACCAATGCGTAAACGGTTTCCTGATATTTTCCGGATGGTAACTCGATGTAGACCAATTGGATTTGGACGGTCAGGTGAGCGAGTGGCGAACACCCCTGCTAAGCGTCGGCGCGGATCTGATCTGGGATGGACCTGTAAGACATCGCGCTTTGCTCGATGTAGCCAGGTCAAAAGAATGATGTCATCTCCCACGGAAAGTCTGTGAAGCGCGTCGTTGAAGTCCGGATGTATTTCAAGCCAGGCATCGGGCGCGTCTTCGTATCCTTGTTTCGGGGCTCTGCTTCGTTCCTTAAGTTCGGAACGGATCACACCTATTGGACGAAGCGTTGCGCGACGAATCTGACTCTCTGACATTCAAGATCTCCCTGGAGTGCGGCGGCCCGGCGCCGCTCTGTTATGGTTCCACGCAAATCTGTGTGGATCGACTATAGCAAAGTACCGAACCTCGCGCGCTAAAACGACTTGACGCTGAAATGCCTACAAATTGAATCTATTCAGTCTAGCCCACAAGACGTACGCGGTCCGACAGAAGAGCTTGAACAATTAAAGCCAAGGTGCCACTAAAGGGTGAGATCAATTTCAAATATTTGAATAGCTATTCACTCAACCTCCGCCTCACTTCCCCTTTAACAATTTCGTGTTTTGGATCAACTTTCCAAAACTACAAATTCGACTTATTCGATAACTTGTAGACATTCCAAAATTGCAGATAGCCTAACAAAGTAACGCAGGTATTCTGCGCATTCTCACACTTCACAGCTTCTCTTCAAACACACCTCCGATTGGCCTTGCTCTTGCTCTATTGATCTTCCGCGAATGACTCGCGAATTCAACACACGCGCAGTGAACGAAACGAAATCCAAACATTCGTACATGAGTTTCAACAGGCGGACCAACTCAGCTCGTCAGTAAATAACGGCTGAGCGTGACTTTCAATCGAAGGAGAACAGTATGAAGAAGAGTGATGCTATCAATAGATTCAGGCTCCCCAACATCTCAATGATTCTATTCATGGCTTTGCTGTGTCTATTAACTTTTGCTCGTGCACACGCTCAAGGCGTCGATGCAACAGTGAACGGCACGGTCAAAGACGAGGCTGGCGCCGTCGTGGCAGGCGCAACAATCACTCTGATTGACGGCGCCACGGGACGTCAGACAACCGCAGTCTCCAACACTGAAGGTTATTATGTCTTTCAGAATGTTCGACCTGGAATGTACTCATTGATAGCAGAACTCACTGGCTTCAAGAAGCAGCAAGTTCCGGAAGTCAAAGTCGATGTGGGCAAGCCGGCAACTGTCAACTTCAGTCTCGTTACAGGAGGAGTCGAAGAGACTGTGACAGTCTCGGCGTCAGATGCGGCATTGCCGATCAACACAACAAACGGTGAGCTGTCGGTGACGGTTCAGCAACAACAAATCAACGATCTCCCGTTGAATGGTCGTAACCCACTGACATTGGCGGGACTACAAGCCGGTGTGTCTTCTGGTGCAAGTAACCGCACCTCAACGATCAACGGACTTCGTGGGACCTTCTCAAACCTGACCTGGGATGGAATCAACATCAACGACAACTTCATACGTACTGACGCTCTGTTTGGCGACGCAGCTCCAAGTGTGCCGGGCGTTGCCGAATTTACAATTACAACTCAGAACGCTGGTCCAGGTGACGCACTCGGTGTTACGCAAGTGAAGTTGGTCACGCCTCGCGGCACAAGTCACTATCACGGCAGTCTCTTTGAATACCATCGAAACGATGCTTTCGACGCCAACTCGTTCTTTAACAACGCCGCGGGTGTGTCGAAAGAAAAACTCATTCAAAACCAGTTTGGTTTTCAAATGGGTGGTCCATTTGTCTTGCCGCGTTTCGGGGAAGGTGGACCACACACGTTCGGCAAAGACAAACTGTTCTTCTACGGTTACTACGAAGGAACGATCGTGCGCTCAGACGATTCAGTGACACGAACTGTGCTGACCAGTCAGGCGCGCCAGGGCCTGTTTACATACCAGGCAACAAATGGAACAACCCAGACAGTCAATCTACTAACGTTGACAGGGTTGACTAAAGACCCAGTTACCACTCAGCTCATAAACAAGACACCGTTACCAAATGATCTAACCGGCGGCGACAGAGTTAACTTCGCACGGTTCAGATTCAACACACCTTCCGGTGTCGATCAACATCTCTGGGGATTTCGCACTGACTACGATCTGAGTTCGAAGAATCGCTTTGAGGTCAGTTTCAGTCAGTTCCACTTCAATCTGCCAAATGACCCTTTCAATGCCATCGGCGAACCATTCCCTGGATTGCCCGGCGGTGGTCAGAGGTCAAGACGTCCACGAATTGCGGTCGCGTGGAACTGGACACCTCATACAACTCTGAACAATGAAGTGCGTGGCGGATTCATGAGGAACGCCCCGCTCTTCTTTAACAATGAAACTTTCGCTCGTGGTTATCGTGTGACGTTCCCACTGATCAGTGATCCAGAACAGAACTCGCTCGAGCAGGGGCGTAAGACGGGTACTTACGAACTCATGGACAATGCTGGCTGGGCACACGGAAATCACTTCGTCAGATTTGGCGGGAACTATCGCCTGGTAAATATCGATCCATTCAACGATGCCGGCACGATTCCGCTCGCGACAGTTGGTTTCAACGACATCGGCACATTGAATCCACTTCGTACAAATATGTTCCCCGGAGGAATCTCTACAACTGACTTCAACAATGCTACCAGCATACTGGCATCTCTTGCTGGTCCGATCGCGAGTGTGGCTGAAACTTTCAACGCCGCTGACAAGTCTTCGGGTCTGCTTCGTGGTCAAATTAACCGGCAGACCTACCAATATTGGGACATTGGACCATACATCGGTGACACATGGCGTTTCCGAAGGAACCTAACCATCAACCTTGGACTGCGTTGGGAGTTTGTTTCGGTTCCGGTTGAGAAGAATGGGTTACTTCAAACGCCGGTGGGCGGTCTGTCCGCACTCCTCGATCCGAACGCAACAGTCGATGCTGCGTCAGGTGGTGGCAGGCCGCTCTTCAACAACGACCTGAATAACTGGGCACCGAGTTTCAGTTTCGCCTGGGATCCTTTCAAGGAAGGCAAGACGTCGATACGCGGTGGTTACAGCATTTCGTATGTCATCGACAACAACATCTCGACAGTAGATAACGCAACCTCGCGAGGTTTCTCGCAAGCTATCACGCTTAACGGAACGTCAGGAACTCTCGCGGGTGGCATTCCTGTCGTTCCCGTGCCGTCATTCCATCTACCGCAAACGTCGCTTGAGAACTTCCGACAGAATAATGCGTTTGCTCTCTTCACATACGATCCGAACATGCGAGTGCCGTACGTCCAGCAGTGGAACATCGGCGCGCAACACGAGATCTTGAAAGACACGGTTTTGGAAGCACGTTACGTTGGCAACCGGGGAACAAAACTAACTCGCGCTGTCGACGTCAACCAACAACGCATCTTTGCCAATGGATTCTTCCAGGACTTCCAACGGGCGATGTTTAATTTCAACAATTGTGGCGGCCGTGTGAATCCAACCCCGGCACAGTGTCCAAATCGGCAGCCACTTCAACTGCTCCCATCGTTTGGTGCATTCGCACTTAACCAGTCGACGTTTCTAACGGCTGTTCGCCAAGGTGAGCCTGCACGAGCGCTTGATTTCTACATCACGAACAAAGCTTTCTTCTTTACAGGCTTTGGTGGCGAGTCGTTCGGCTCAACACAGTCGATCAATCCTTACCTACCAAACCCGAGTACTTATGTTGCGGACTATGTCGGCAACGGCGCGTACTCAAATTACAACGCACTTCAAGTTGAGATCCGTCGCCGGTACAGCCACGGGTTCGACTTCCAGGCAAACTACACCTTTAGTAAAGCGCTAACTGACTTTGAAGGTTCGCAAACTAACTTTCTTGGCCTGCTCGATCTAACACTCGGTGATGTCGTTGAAAAGCGTCGAGCCAACAACGACCTGACACATGTGTTCAAAGCTAACTCGGGCTATGAACTTCCGTTCGGCCCCGGGAAGCGTTGGATCAATAATGGATTCTTGAGCACAGTGCTTAGCGGAATAAAGTTGACTGGGATATTCAGAGCACAATCTGGTCGGCCGATCAGTTTTGTTTCTGCACGAGGAACACTCAACCGTACGGGTCGATCCGGCAACAATACAGTCGACTCAACTCTTACGGTGCAACAACTCCAGGATCGAACAGGACTGTTCTTCGATCCGACGACTGGCGCACCGTTGATGTTCGATCCTAACTTGATTGCCAATCGCCAAACCTTGTTGCGTAATCCCGCAGCGGGAACAGTTGGAAGTTTGCAACTGACACCTGTCAGTGGACCAGGCTATTGGGATCTGGATATGGGATTGATTAAGCGAACGCGGATTAAGGAGAACGTGAACGCTGAGTTCCGCATGGAAGTATTCAATGTGTTCAATCACACGAATTTCTTCCTGAGCAGTACGGCGTTGACACAGAGCGTTAATTCGTCATCGTTTGGTCAGATCACGGACACGTTTGATCCAAGGATCTTCCAATTTGCGTTGAAGTTGAATTTCTAAAGGTTTAACGGTAGGGGCGGCACTCTGTGGCCGCCCCTTTC
>PSRF01000305.1 GCA_003175865.1 Blastocatellia bacterium | reverse complement strand
CGCCATTTCCTGGTGCATCAACTCGATGTTGTCGCCCTCTACAAAATGCGGCATCCAGCCGTAACCTTTGAATAGGTCCTCCAATTCCTCATGCGAAATCCGTGCCAGGAGTGTGGGGTTATTGATCTTGTAGCCATTCAGATTAAGGATCGGCAGCACGGCGCCATCGCGCACAGGGTTCAAGAACTTGTTCGAGTGCCAAGAAGTCGCAAGTGGTCCAGTCTCTGCTTCGCCGTCACCGACAACAACCGCAACGAGCAGGTCGGTATTGTCAAACGCAGCTCCAAAAGCGTGGGAGACGCTGTATCCCAACTCGCCACCTTCATGCATCGAGCCAGGGGTTTCCGGCGTACAGTGGCTCCCGATGCCGCCTGGGAACGAGAAGTCCCTAAAGAACGCGCGCATTCCCTCCGCATCTTCGCCCTTGCCTGGGTAAACCTCGGAATAAGTGCCTTCTAAGTAGACCGGGCCCAGCACGCCCGGAGCGCCATGTCCGGGCCCGGCGAGGAAGATGGCGTTGAGATCGTATTTTTTAATGAGGCGATTGAGATGAATATAGGTAAAGCTCAGACCGGGACTCGAGCCCCAGTGTCCCAGCAATCGTTGCTTGACGTGCTCCGGTTTCAGGGGTTCACGAAGGAGAGGATTCTCCTGCAAGTAGATCATGCCAACAGCCAAGTAATTGCATGCTCGCCAATACGCATCGATCTTCGCCAATTCCTCGCTAGATAGC
This sequence comes from Blastocatellia bacterium, assembly GCA_003175865.1. Taxonomy (GTDB): domain Bacteria; phylum Acidobacteriota; class Blastocatellia; order Pyrinomonadales; family Pyrinomonadaceae; genus PSRF01. The sequence continues at coordinate 8,174 of PSRF01000305.1, read as the reverse complement.
CGGTGAGCAGTGCTTGGGGTAACGCCGCCCGACTTTCGTGCCTTCACGTGCGCAATTGTTGCTTCCATAACTCCTCCACGTCTTCGTGTCGGTTGATGAAACGTGCCCCACATTCAACTGGGTATTTGTATTGAGATCCTCAAGAGTCGTTGCGCTGGAAACGGGAACGGGCGCCACCGCCGACACGAGTTGCTCTCTGTAGTCCTGCGCATGCGTCCAAACCAAGGCAACAAATAGAGTGATGATTACCAGAGTCAACCGCAGCAAACGCATACGACCTCCCATTTAGATACCTGGCTCATCTCTTCACTTAAACTGGCAATATTGACAGGGACAGAGATCGGGCTTACGCTCTGCGTTTCGCTCGGACCTGCTGACACTTTACTTGTAGATCAGAGTTGTTCTTGCTGTGCATGTGACTGTCTGTTTGCAGGGAATGACGATGGCGAAATTCGAGAAAGCCCAGGACGATACCGGCAACCAAGAGAAATTCGAGCAAAATCATTCGGAAAGTTTTATTCATGAGCAAGCAGTTCCTTATCCTCAATGAGTCCCGCAATCTGTGTTGCGCGATTTCGACTTAATGGGACTGCCCTTGGAGATAAGTTCCCAAAGCTCGAGCGTGTCACGGACACCCAGAAAATCCTGCAATTCTGCACCTGGATTTGCCTTGAGTTCGCTTTAGCCACCAGTGCCATCTTCAAGGCGCGCGAAAAAGCGAGTTCGCTGGCCCTCGACACCCGAGGGATGGGAAATCGATTGTACTTTGTTTCCGTTAAGCACGTTCGTCTGATTCATGATCTGTGTTCATTCTGTGTTTTGGGTTTAGGAAGTATCTCTGAATTCTCGAGGAACGCTTTTTCTCATTCACGGTCCGGATTGGTCAGTTTCGCGTGTAGCGCGCAGCCCAGTGACAGAAGTGATGCGAATGCGGAAAAACAGTGGTTCAATTAAGCCGTTACCTGATTTCAACTGGCGCTCGCCGAGTGCACCTAGCCACCATTGAGGACGTCGCCCCAACAACTTCCTGGCGTGTACGCGTTCGTCGGCGTATTGCGGGTCCGCCAATTCCTCATAAAGGCCACGACCGATCACGCTCACCCACTGAGTTGCACTCTTGATCTCATCAATCTGGACACAAACTTTGGGATTCTTCCGCATCCACTCGATCTTCTGGCCTCTGGTGGCCAGAGCGTAAACAAAACCAGAATCGCAGGCGAAATAAAACGGTACCACGTAGGGCTCGTCATCAAGTGAGCAACCAAGCCTTCCGAATCGGGAGAGTCCCAGGAATTCGTGGCATTCTTGCTCGGTCATTTCCTTGAGAAGCACACTCAGCATCCGCTCGTAAGCCTAAAACAGTAATTGGCCTTGATAGTCTCGACGGGAACTGTCAAAAGGCACAGTTCACTCAGACTAATGTAGGAGCGATTCAGGGATGCGAGAATGCTTGTTTATTTGGGACGAAACCTGCTCCTGTAAAACAGAGCGCCACCGCTGTTCTGCCAAGCAGCAGCGCTAAAACTCATCCAAGGCTGGAACTAACCGTCCACTCATTCGATAGCCAACCTAGTATTTCTGACAGTTCTGGTGTCGCGAAACTCTTAGTAATGCTGGGAAGGTAACTCCACAGGGGCAGTGATTTTCCTGTAGTCACAACGTGAAAAGACATGAAAAATACGAACGTCTACTCGAGCGCTGCAAATCACTAGCTCCAACTCCGACCGCCATCGCACATCCGTGCGATGCGGCCTCCCTGAATGGAGCACTCGCAGCGGCGGAAGTAGGACTGCTGGCACCAATCCTCGTGGGACCGCGCAAGAAAATCGAGGCTGCCGCGGTTCAGTCCGGCACAGACATTTCGCGCTACGAACTTTTCGACTCGCCTGATAGCCTGGCCGCCGCGGAGGACTCGGTGAAGCTGATCCGCGAAGGCAAAGCCGAGATGCTGATGAAAGGCAGCCTACACACGGATGAACTGATGAGTGCGGTGGTCGCGCGCGACAGCGGTCTCAGAAGTGCCCGCCGGATCAGCCATTGTTTCATCATGGATGTGCCTGCGCTCGAGCAAGCGATCATCATCACGGACGCAGCCGTAAACATCCTCCCGACGCTTGAAGATAAAGTCCACATCGTCCAGAACGCAATTGATCTCGCGCACACTCTAGGCAAGCCTCAGCCCAAAGTGGCCATCTTGTCAGCGATGGAAACGGTGAATCCGAAAGTCCCGTCAACTATCGAAGCCGGTGCGCTGTGCAAGATGGCAGAACGTGGGCAGATCACAGGTGGCATACTCGACGGGCCTCTGGCTCTTGATAACGCAATCAATCTGAATGCAGCAAAGATCAAGAAGATCGAATCTCCAGTAGCGGGTCAGGCTGACATCCTGGTCGCACCGGACCTCGAGGCCGGCAATATGCTCGCTAAGAGCCTGTCTTTCCTGGCCGACGCAGATGCGGCAGGAATCGTGCTTGGCGCACGTGCGCCAATTATCCTGACAAGCCGTGCTGATTCAGCAATAGCGCGGCTGGCCTCGTGCGCGGTCGCCGTCCTCGTCGCCAAAGCTCGTCGTGACAGCCCTGCCGCAATCATGGGCCAGGCCGCCTAAGCTCTCGCCTGAATTGCGCTGACTTATAGGTGATCCGATGGACGATGTAATTTTGGTTCTCAACTCCGGCTCATCAAGTATCAAATTCTCGGTTTTCGGCGATAGTTCAGATCATCTCGAACTTAAGGTCCGGGGACAAATTGAAGGACTTTACGCTTCGCCTCGATTTGTAGCGAAGAACTCAGCAGCACAGGAAATCGCGTCGCAAAAGTGGGGGGGAGGAACTCAACTTGGTCACGACGGAGCGATTGGCTATCTTACCGAATTCCTGAGTAGTCAAGGCGAGGAAAGTCGCCTGATTGCCGTCGGGCATCGGGTCGTGCACGGTGGCCATGAGTTTTCGTACCCCACCGTGCTAAGCCCGCAGGTACTGGCTAAACTTGAAAGGTTGATACCACTCGCCCCGCTGCACCAACCGCATAATCTGTTGCCAATTAGATTGATAACCAAGCGCAGGCCGGAATTGCCCCAGGTAGCATGCTTTGACACTGCTTTTCACCGTGCACAGGATGAGCTTGCGCAACGCTTCGCGTTGCCGTCCTCGATCACTGATCGAGGGGTCCGGCGCTACGGCTTTCACGGACTTTCCTATGAGTACATCGCGAGCGTGCTGCCGGGATTCGAGCCAAAGGCGTCATCAGGGCGAGTCGTGATCGCACATCTAGGAAACGGAGCCAGCATGTGTGCCGTGCACGCAGGCAAAAGTGTGGCAACCACAATGGGCTTTACGGCGGCAGATGGCCTACCCATGGGTACGCGTTGCGGCGCGATCGATCCGGGCGTGCTTATTTACCTGATGGATGAACTCAAGATGGATGCCCGTGCAATTGAGGAGGTTATTTACCAGCAATCAGGACTGCTCGGAGTCTCGGGGATTTCGAGCGATATGCGCATCCTTTTGAACAGTCCAGAGCCGCGTGCCAAGCTCGCGATCGATCTTTTCGTCTACCGCATCGGCCGCGAACTCGGCTCGCTTGCGGCAGCACTCGGCGGCCTTGAAGCTTTAGTGTTTACCGGCGGCATCGGCGAACATGCAGCCATAATTCGCGAGAGAGTTTGCCGCGATGCGGGCTGGCTGGGAGTGGAACTCGACGTGACGGCCAATGAACAAGGCGGGCCGCGTGTAAGTAGCAAATCGAGCCCTGTTTCCGTTTGGATTATTCCGACTAATGAAGAACTGATGATTGCTCGCCACACTCGGCGCGTTATCCGAACCGCGGCGATAGCAGCTTGATTCGAGGAACATATGAAATGAGGCGCGAATGTTTGGTCCAAGCGGAACGGGCGAAAGTTGTGCTCGAGGATGCCCGGTTTCAGCGGGGAAGCAAATCGGAGCTACAGAGTCGACTTTCCTACGGTGTGAACCTTTCAAAACCGGATGCGCTTTTGCTGACGCACGGCCGTCTGGAGGATACGGGCCGCTTCCATTGCATACTCCTCGGACAGGCGAGGAGACACTTAACGAGCAGTCTCCAGGAGTTTAGTGACTTATGAACTCATTCGATTTAAGTCAGTATGAATTAACAGCAAAGGAAATCTATCGCAACCTTCCACCCAGTGTTCTATACGAACACGCAATTCGTTATGACAAGGAGGCGACTATCGCAGAGAATGGTGCGCTTGTTGCCTATTCAGGAGAGAAGACCGGTCGTTCCCCTCTAGACAAACGCATTGTAAAGAATCCAACTTCAGAAAAGGCGGTATGGTGGGGGACAACAAACATTCCACTCGATCCAATGGCGTATGGACATGTCCGCCAGCGAGCCCTCGATTACCTAAGCGTCTGTCCGAGGCTCTACTGCTTCGATGGCTTTGCAGGGTGGGACCCGAAGTACCGAATCAAGGTCCGTGTCGTTTGTTCAAGACCGTATCATGCGCTGTTCATGCACACGATGCTCATCCGGCCCACAGCCGAGGAACTTGCATCGTTTGGACAACCGGACTTCGTGATCTTCAACGCAGGTACATTTCCGGCGGACGACCTGATTGCTGAAGTCGGTTCCAAGACCTGCGTTAGCCTTCATCTCGAAGACAGGGAACTTGTCATTCTCGGAACTGAATATGCCGGTGAGATGAAGAAAGGCGTATTCACGGTGGTGAATTACTTCGCTCCTAAACGTGGGGTGCTCTCGATGCACTGCTCTGCCACCGCTGACAAGCAGACGCGACGTTCTTCTTTGCTTTTTGGATTGAGCGGCACCGGAAAGACGACCCTGTCTGCCGATCCCAAGCGGTATCTCATTGGAGATGACGAGCATTGTTGGAGCGACGATGGCATCTTCAATATCGAAGGCGGTTGCTACGCAAAGGCGATTAACCTGAAAAGTGAATCCGAACCGGACATCTTCGCTGCTTTGCGATTCGGTGCTGTTCTGGAAAATGTTGTTCTGGAAGAGGACCATAGCGTCGATTATGCCGACTCCAGCATCACTGAGAATACTAGAGGCGCCTACCCTATCAACTTCATTCGTAATAGCCTCATTCCGTGTGTTGCCGGACATCCGACCGATGTGATCTTCCTCACCTGTGACGCTTTCGGTGTGTTACCGCCGGTTAGCTCGCTTACTCCCGAGCTCGCGATGTTTCATTTCGTGAGCGGATACACGGCGAAGGTTGCTGGCACGGAGGTGGGAGTCAAAGAACCAACAGCGACGTTTTCACCCTGTTTTGGTGGTCCGTTCCTGGTCTGGCAACCAAAGAAGTATGCGGAACTTTTAGCAGAAAAGATCAAGCAGAACAGAACGCGGGTTTGGCTAGTAAACACCGGATGGACTGGCGGTAGCTATGGGGTCGGCAAGCGCATGAACCTAGGACATACTCGCGCCATAATTGATGCCATCCATAACGGTACGCTCGCCAAAGTACAGACGTATCGTGATCCAGTTTTTGGTTTCGACTTGGTTCCCGAATGTCCCGGCATACCGAGCGAGGTCCTTGTGCCTCGTAATGCGTGGGTAGACAAGGCAGCCTACGATGCCACTGCAAAGAAATTGTTCCAGTTGTTCAAAGACAACTTCAAGAAGTACGAAGGCGACGCAAAGACCACTGCCGCAGGAAGTGATATGGCCGCCTGAGTACAACGGAACGTGCGACTTCAAGATGATGTATCGGAGGATAACGGCAGGAATAAGAGAAAGTGGGTCAGGGAGTAGTTCTTATGCCCTGTAAGTCCTGCCAATCAGTTCATCAAACCAAGCTTCCCGCAGCAGTGCATACACTCCTGAAACCCAGCGTAAACACAGGCGACACTTGTCTTGATTTGTCTCGGGATCGTGTGGAGCGATTAGAGACTGCCCGTTCCCGGAGATCGGAAGGGAAACGGGCAATCTCTAGCGTCTGGACTGTCTAGCGCACGGTGACTATGCTGTCAAGCGGAGCAGTGCGGAACTGACAAATCTGACAGTTCAACGTAAACACATCACCAGAATAGCATGCAAGCTTGTGATGATTGGGCTTCTGAGGATGGGTACCATCGCTGATTGCCCAGCGGATCATTTCAAGTACGTAACGCGAGGTATTTCAGGTCAGACGGAGATTGAACATGAGACGATTCTTTATTTTCCCATTTATCACGTTGCTGCTGGCTGCTGGTAGTTCACTTGCCCAGGATGTGCGTTATAACTTCGACAAGAGTGCTGACTTCTCAAAATTCAAAACGTACAAGTGGGTGCCGATCAAAGGCGCGGCAACAGTCAGCGACCTCGTGGACAAGCAAATCAAGGAGGCAATTGATGCGGAGCTCGCCACCAAAGGTTTGACCAAAGTTGAGGGAGACGATGCGAATCTGTACATAGGCTATCAGCCTTCTGTTGGTGAAGAGAAGCAGTTCAATTCCTACAGTACAGGTTGGGGATATGGCCCTGGGTGGGGGGGCGGCTGGTATGGTGGAATGGGTTCAACAACCACTACTGGATCGACATCGACGATCTATAAAGGTCAGCTGGCCTTGGACATGTACGATTCGGCGAATCACAACTTGGTCTGGCGAGGAGTAGCGAGCAAAACAATTGATCCGAAAGCGAAGCCGGAGAAGCAGCAAAAGAACTTGGCAAAAGCAACAAAAAAGCTTCTGAAAAATTTTCCGCCGCCCGTGAAATCGTAATTGCCGGTCTCAGGCAGACCGGTGGAGCGCCCGGATCGGATAACGGGATAAAACCGCGTCTCCGTGTATGGCCCGCACACGAAACATTGATCAATATTTGCACGCATCGGCGGTGTCGTGAAAAACAGCCCCTTGCGTCAGGGATTTTCCGGAGCGCAATATTAGTTCATGATCCGTGTGCCGATCCTCGTCTTGAGTTTAGTGGCTGCTCTCCTGTCGGCTTTCGCTGAACAGGGCCTGCAAACGGCGAAGATCCTGTTCATTCGCACGCATCCACAGGGCCGCATCAATCACTGGGAAGGGCGTGTTCCCATCTTTGATGGCCAGCCCGTTTATGACATCACCCTCCTGTGGAACCACAAGAAGTACATAGTGCGTTACGAATCTTTGACTGGTTACTATCCCAAGGCTTGGGAAGCTGGCAACGAAATCCATGTGAAGCGTGAACGTGGGAAATTCCTTCTGTACAGGGGTGACGAGGCTGTGCCTGCACGCGAGGTAAGTTCTTACGATTGTGTGTCGGGTTCCGCGCCACCGACACCTGCTCCGGCGACGCCGGAAGTTCCTTGCGAATAGCGTTCCTCTGACACAAATTATCGTCGTTGCGTTCTGAAATCCGACAATCCAATCACTCCAAACTGCTCGGGCTCATGGGAGTCACCGCGGCACTCCAATCGTTCGCAACAGAATTTTTCTGGTTTCTTCCAGCAAAAGCAGCTTGATTGGTTCACACCTTCGCTGCCCCTTGATGATCCGATATGCATAGCTGCGGTCCATGTCAGCACGTTTCGCAACGCGAGGAATGAGCTTGCAAAAGGCGAGGTGCAGCTGATTTAACTGTTTAATGGTTAATACTTTTTCCTCATTTTTTTGGAGTGACTTGATCGTGGTGCTAGACCGACTTCCTTCCGCATCTCTTCCCAAACTTCGGGCTTGGTTTCGCGCACGAACTTGTAAGCCAACCGCCGTATTCTATTAATGGCATAGTAGGGGCGATGGAGAGTCGAATCTTTCAACGAATCTGCGCAAAGCACTCAGCCGTTCATTCTGGCTGAGACCATCTGGTTAATCTCATCCAGCCGCCCGTTGTACACCCTGTGCGGATTCAGGCGGCACACGAACCCGGATAGTAGTCCCACGCATCGGTTTAGAATCAATCGCAATTGTTCCATTCACCAAACGAATACGCTCGCGCATGCTGGTCAGACCTAAACCTTTACTCCGTAATGCTGCTTCGACATCGAAGCCTCTCCCGGAATCGCTTATGGTGAGATGGATTTCATCCGATTGCTCCGACAATTGCACTTCAATCCTTTTCACACCGCTCTGCTTAACGAGATTGTGCAGGGCTTCCTGTAGAACTCGAAAGAGGCAAACTCCGATCTCGAGTGGGAGAATCGTGGACACGTCATTTCTGAAGTCGATCTCCATTTTCTGGCGCTCGGCAAATTCCTTGCACCAGCT
>PSRF01000200.1 GCA_003175865.1 Blastocatellia bacterium | reverse complement strand
GAAGCACTCGCGCCCTATTGGCAAGTTGTTGGTCAACACCCGCGGACGGACGGTCTGCCCGACGAAGTGAAAGCGGAGTTGTTATTGCGGGCGGGAACGTTGACTGGTTGGTTGGGTAGTGCTCGGCAGGTTGAAGGCGCACAGGAGATCGCAAAGGATCTTATTAGCGAGAGTGCATCGATATCTGATGGTGCTGGCAGGACTGAAAAAGCCGTGGAGGCGATGATCGATTTGGCGATTTGCTACTGGCGCGAAGGTGCGCTCGATGAAGCACGAGTAACTCTGCGCCACGCACTTGATAGATTAGGCGATTTGCAAAGTGAGCAAAGGCTAAGAGCGCTGCTGAACTCTGCAATCATCGAACAAGTTGCAAATCGTCTTGACGAAGCACTCCGCATCTATCACGATGCCGCACCCTTGTTTGAGTTGAGCACGAATCATTCGCTCAAGGGTAAGTTTCACAACTCGTATGCGCTTGCTCTTAAGGGCGTCGGTCTAGCGCGAGACAACGAAACTTACATCGATCAGGCCTTGGTGGAGTTTGCCGCTGCTCAAATTCACTTCGAGGAAGCAGGTCACAAGAGATTTCGCGCACGCGTCGAAAACAACGAAGGCTTTCTATTCGCCAGGCTCGGCCGGTTCAAAGAAGCATACGAACACTTGGACCGAGCACGTGCGCTGCATCTAAGCGTAGGAGACCATGGTGGCGCCGCCGGAGTTGATGATACTCGCGCCCAAACTTATTTACTTGAGGGAAAGAGTCAGGAGGCCGAGAAGTTTGCTCGATCAGCTGTACGTTTTCTGGAAAGAGGCGGCGAACAATCGATCCTGGCGGAGGCACTCACGACGCACGCAACTGCACTAGCTCGTTTAGATCAGAAGGTCGAGGCAAGGACGACGTTTGATCGCGCTATTTCAGTTGCTCATCAAGCTGGTGATCCGGACGGTGGTGGGCTGGCAGCACTGACAGCGATCGAAGAACTCGGTTTTGCACTTAAAACGACGGAGTTAAAACAATACTTTGAAACTGCCGACAGGCTGCTTGTTCGTTCCCAGCATCCGCGGATCGAATTGCGCTTAGGGCAGGCGGCGAGACGTATCCTTCGCGCTGATGTTCAAAAAGAAGATATAGGTTCAGCCCCTGCCAATGGCTTTTCAGTCGCTGAAGGCTACTCGCTTGAAGCGGACGTTCTTCAATATGAAGGCAGCTTAATTCGAAAGGCGCTCGAGGCATCCGGCGGGAGCGTAACTCGTGCAGCCAGGATGTTGGGTGTTACACATCAGGGGCTTGCATTCATCCTGAATGGTAGACACAACGATCTCCTTTCAGCCAGAACACCTGTGAAACGACGGCGTAAGAGCATCATCCGCTATCGCTGAGACACGGACTGTCCTCAAAAATGATTGGCGTTGTCTGGATCTTTCAGGCAGCGCCTTTCGCCTGTTTGTGCTCTAACAAGTAGTTCTCTTATCATCCCAGCTCGATAAACATATGAGACTTAAAACTGTCCCCCTAACGCTAATCCTTGTGCTCTTTGCATTCGGGTCATTGGCTCAAACTCCCAACCGCAGGACTCCCGTAACGAGGAAATCGAGTACGACTACTGCTGTTGCGCCTGCACAACCAGCGGCGACACCTGCCCCAGTGGCAGCCGCACCTGTCACGAGACCTCCTGCTTCGCCGATTCCCCTGGTGACAGTCAACGGACAAACAATAACTACCGCGGATTTTCCGGCAGAGTTGCGCTCCCAAATTGAGAGTGTTGAGGATCGCATCGCGGAAACGCGAAACAGTGTTCTCCAACTTCAGATCAACACGGAGCTTTTACAGCGAGAAGCAAAACGACGGGGCATCACAACCCACGAGCTTTATGAGACTGAGATCGCTAAAAAGGTTCCCGCGTTTACTCCGGCCCAGATAAAGAAGTTCTATGACGACAACAAAGACCAATTTCAAGGTGTTGATCCTGTCGCTGATGCGAAACAGATCTCAAACATCATGCATGACGAGGTGGAGAATCGGCTGGCTGATGAGCTCGTGCAGCGTTTGCGTAAGACAACTCCCGTTGTGATGGGAGTGGACATCAACACTCCAAACCTCAACGAGAACGCAGTGGTGGCAACGATTGGTGGTCAACCGTTGCGAGCATCGGCGTTAAGGGAACGATTGAAGCCTTTGATCTACAACTTCCGTTCAGCTGCCTACGACGCAATGAAACAGAAGGCTGACCAAATGGTTGACGACATCCTTCTGTTAGCTGAGGCGAATCGCAAACAGGTTGGACCAGAACAGATTGTTCGAACTGAAGTCAGCGATAAAGTTCGTACGCCATCAGATGCCGAGGTCACAAAGTTCTACTCTGAAAATAAAGCACGCATTAGCGGTGACCTGGCTACAGTTCGCAACCAAGTTGTGAGCTATTTAGAGGAGGAGGATAGGAAGCGACTTGAGCAGGCTCTGTCTGACAGATTAAGAAAAGGTGCTGATGTCCGTTGGCTGATTACCGAGCCTCCGCAACCCGTCCAGCAGATCAGCATAGATGACGATCCAATGCGTGGCGATGTGAATGCGCCCGTTACCGTGGTTGAATTCGGTGACTTTGAGTGCCCAGCATGCGGGGCGATGCAACCAGTTCTCGAAGAAGTCCTGCCCACCTACGGAAACAAAGTGAGATTTGTTATGCGCGACTTCCCGTTGGCCCAACATGAATTTGCAGAAAAAGCTGCTGAAGCGGCCAACGCTGCCAAAGCACAAGGCAAATTCTTCGAGTACGCATCACTATTGTTCAAACGGCAAAAGGCGCTCGACGTACCCTCGTTAAAGAAGTACGCGAGCGAGATTGGTTTGGACCGAGCGCGCTTTGATGCAGAACTTGACCGCGGCATCTACGCCGCCGAAGTGAAGCACGACATGGAAGATGGCGAGATGTACGGTATCAGCAGTACGCCTGCCATTTTCATCAACGGTGTTAGATTGAAGACCTTGAGTGCTGAGGGTTTGCGTGAGGCAATCGATCGGGCTTTAGCGGCGGCGTCCAAGGCCGGCACGCCACCGCAAACCCCGTAGTTCACTTACTGCTCTTTCTTCTTGTCAAACACGCTGCAGGCTTGATAGGCACCAGAAGGATCGATTGCTGTCCGACCTTCTTCAATGCTTCTAATTATTCCTTCCTTATCCACCACAAATGTAGCTCGTGACGCGTAACCAGTTGCCTCGTTGAGCAGTCCGTAATCGGTTACCACTTTTCTCTTCCAGTCGCTCAACAATGGAAAAGTGACCTTGATGTCTTCGGCAAACCTCTTGTTCGCGGGTGAACTGTCCATGCTAATTCCGAGCACTTGCGTGTCCTTCTCGTCGAATTTGGCGATATCAGCCTGATACGCCTGTAATTCCTTCGTTCAACCACCGGTGAATGCCAAGACATAGAAGGCAAGTACAACGTTCTTCTTGCCCTTAAAGTCACTTAACTTGAAAGGCTTGCCGCTTGTATCCGGCAGAGTAAAGTCGGGCGCAGGTTGGCCCACTTTCAAAGATGTTTTTGGGGCGACCGGCGGCGTCGCAGGTTTTTGTTGTTCCTGCGCTTCGACAACAAGTGCTCCGAGTAATAGGACCAACACTAACTGGATGGCTCTCCTCAGCATGGTCAATCTCCTCTTTCTAAGCTCGAATGGTCATCCGAGTTTAACCGTTGTTTGCACGAGAGCTGACGGTCCAACTCTGAACAGTGACTTTTCCGTAAGAGTTCCGTCGCTAATGCGACAAAGAGTGAAATTACAAACTTTGTGTTGCAGGATAAACTCGTTGCCATTTCGCTGGCAAGTTTGTGGGACGAATAACTACGCATGGGACTCTTGCTCAAACCAGAACGGCTTAAGCGTTATAAGGATGTCGCGACATTGCTTATCAAGTACGGTCGCTCCGATCTGGTAAGCCAGGCGGGTCTTGAAGGCAGCGTGTTGCCTGAAGAAATTGATACCGCCAAAGCGAGTGCGTCTGCTGAAGAACTTGCTACAGATCTCGAAGAACTTGGGCCAACATTCATCAAGCTGGGCCAATTACTTTCTACACGTGCTGACCTGCTTCCCGCTCCTTACCTTGACGCGTTGTCTCGCTTGCAAGATCAAATTGAACCGTTTCCGTATGAAGAAGTTGAACGAATTGTATCTTCGGAACTCGGAGTCAGGATCTCGAAAGCATTTATCGATTTCGATCCGACACCGTATGCTGCGGCTTCCCTGGCCCAGGTCCATCGAGCGTATTTGCGCGACGGTCGCGCCGTCGTGGTAAAAGTGCAGCGACCTGATATTCGCGAGGAGATTGTAGAAGACCTCGAAGCCCTAACTGAGATCGCGCAGTTTTTAGACAGTCACACCGAACTCGGACGCCGTTACGAGTTTGAAAACATGTTGGTCGATTTGCGCAAGAGCCTTTTGCGCGAACTCGATTTCACCTCAGAAGCAAACAATCTAATAGTCTTCAATCAAAACCTTCGGGAGTTTGAAAGCATCGTCATTCCGGAAGCGATCGAGGACTTCACCACTTCGCGTGTTCTGACGATGGAATACATCTCCGGCAAAAAGATTACGGCCCTCAGTCCTTTGAGGTTATTAGAAATCGATAGTGCGTCACTCGCGGACGAATTATTTCGCGCCTATCTGAAACAGATTCTGATCGACGGTGTGTTTCATGCCGATCCTCATCCCGGTAACGTCTTCTTAACCGATGATGACAAGATAGCTTTGCTCGATCTGGGAATGGTGGGCCGCGTGACTCGAGCGTTTCAGGACAAAACGTTGCGACTCTTGTTGGCGATCAGCAGCGGATATGGCGAGGAAGCGGCGGAAGCTGCAATCAAGGTAGGTGAGCCGAAAGAAGGTTTCGACGAGACCATGTTCGTTCGCAGGGTTTCAGATCTGGTCGCGGAGAATACCGATGCAAATTTAAACCGGCTCAACGCGGGAATGATCACTTTGCAGATTGAGCGCATTTCGGCTGACTGCTGGTTTAGACTGCCACCGGAATTCACCGTAATCGCCAAGGCTTTGATGAATCTCGACCGAGTCGTGCTCACGCTTGATCCGGCGTTCGATCCAAATGTAGTAATTCGCGAACGCGCCGCTGAGATTCTTGAACGAAACATCATCCGCAGTGTTGCTCCCAGTAACCTGCTCACCAGCGTGGTCGAAATCAAGGAGTTTGCCGAAAGGTTTCCGATGCGCGTTAATAAGATTCTGGACGCGGTTGGTAATAACGAACTGCGGTTCAGGGTTGACACGATCGACGAAAAAGTCCTGTTGGAAGGTCTGCAAAAAATCGCAAATCGGATCACACTCGGATTAGTTGTCGCGGCCTTGATTGTTGGTGCAGCGATGCTGATGCGCGTCGAGACGTCCTTCCGGATTTTTGGATACCCAGGTCTCGCCATGATTTTCTTCCTCTTGGCAGCAGCTGCCGGCCTGCTGCTAGTCATAAGCATCCTTTTCTACGACAAACAAGCCGACGATTGAGTTCCGAATGCTCATCGTTGTTTAAAACCTCAAGAATTCCTCAACCCGATTGCAATACAGTCCCCCCAGTAGTCTGACTCAGGCAGACTCCGACTATTCCGACAGGCTCATTCAGACTCCAGCATATGTTCATGGTCGAAAATCTTAAAACGCCGGCACTCAGTAAGATGGAGTTGATTACAGAGAAAATTGCCACTCCATCCCCGACGGGCTCCGTTCATAGACAACGCTTACAGCTCGTACTGACGGAGAACCTGAGAACTTGTACATCGACGATCATCTGCGGGCGCGCCGGCACTGGAAAGACCGTTCTTGCAACGGATTTCGCGGACAGATGCGGTCGAGCTGTGGCCTGGTACAAAGTCGATGCTCCAGACGGTGAACTCAGTATCTTCTTTCAGTACTTGCTCGCGAGCATTCATCAGAAAAGATCTGGTTTGAGAGGCAGAACAGTGTTGCCCATGCTGTGTGACGCCCAGCCTGAAAGAATGCCGTTCCTGGCCGAAGCGTTGGTGTACGAATTAGAGCGCGCGACTGGTCCCCAGCTCTTGATTGTGATTGAAGATTTGCACCTGGTGTGTGACGCCGAGTGGTTAGTTCCTTTCTTTCGCCGTTTGCTCCCGTTACTCCCCACAGATGTCCACATGCTGATTACAAGTCGGACTCTGCCTCCCGCGCCTTTGTGGCGAATGCGTTCCAAGCAAACACTGTCCGTTATTGATGAAGAGACACTCGCCTTTACCCGCGAAGAAACAGTTTCGTTGTTTGAGAAGTATGGCCTAACGCGTGAACAGGCAAACATCTCGTTTGACCATTCGCACGGTCGTGCCGCCGCTCTGTCGAATCTGGCCGCAAGCCTGCGTTTTGCTGAAGAGGAGTCAGAAGGTTCGATCATTTTCAATGTGCCGAGCCCCGCTGAAGCGGTCTAGCAGCGCACCTCCATTCGCCCGATATGGAATTACAACCGAGACAGAATGTATCGAGGTTGCCGTTAACCCAGGCGGAACGCGGTAGAACGGGAACATTTCGCTGTGATAACCTCCGAGCAAACAAACGCAATGCCCAGAGGCCCAGGGTAATGGCACCGAAAAGCCGACAGGGGAAAGCAACAGCTTCACGGCCTGACTCTGAAACCGAAGCTGCAAGCGCACCACCAATATTCTTCCTCCGCACCAAGCTCTTACCGCCGCGGCCCGCTCCTGAATTGCTTTCGCGGCCACGGTTGGCTGATCGTCTTCTCACTAATCTTGCAAACCCTTTGACATTGGTCACTGCAAACGCCGGATCAGGCAAGACAACCCTTGTCGCGGATTTTCTTCGCACACACGAGCGCAAGTTTGTTTGGTATCAGCTGGACCATACCGATAAGGATCCGTTTGTCTTTCTCGGTTACTTGACGTTTGGCATTCACCAAGTCGTGCCCGACTTCGGTAAAGCGACATTTGCTTACCTCAACGAATCGTCAGCCGAACTCGCCCAACAGCCCGAAAGAGCGGTGGATGTCTTGATCAATGAGGTGTTGGAGAAAGTCGAGCAGCAACTGATCCTTGTCCTCGATGACTATCATCACCTGGGACTGCAAACACCGGTACACGCAGCGCTCGACAGGCTGCTGGCCTATTTGCCAGACGTGATGCACGTGGTTGTGATTTCCAGGGAAGTCCCGCCCATTGCTCTCGCCCGCATGCGCACGCACTCGCCTGACTCAATTATTGACCGGGCGGATCTACTGTTTACAGATGACGAGACACGGCAACTGTTTCGAAAAGTCTTCGATATCGAGTTGACCGCCGAACAGTTGGCTGAATATCGAGAAAGGACACATGGTTGGATCACTGCGTTGCAGCTTGTGAGACAAGTAGCTCAGAAGACAGTGAGGCGTTCGGGGCAAACTGGTTCAACTGATCTTGTTGAAATACTCCGTCAATCAGAGCGAGACATCTTCGATTACTTTGCTGAAGAAGTCTTCTCAGATGAGTCTGAAGACGTTCAAAGGTTTCTGTTGCGGATTTCGTTACTGGATCGAATCGAGCTCGATACATGCGCCGCGCTTTTTGAAGACTCAAATTGCGCGCGCCTGCTGCCGACTTTGGTTAAGAGAAACGTATTCTTGACTGTTGCCGGAGATGGTCCAGGCGAAGAGTACCGGCTTCATCCTCTTTTTCAGAGTTTTCTGCGCCGTCGTCTGCGCAGCGAAGTGGGACGTACTGGTGTTGCCGACGAACACCAGCGATTCGCACGCTACTTCTTTTCGCGCGGCTCCTGGGAAAAAGGTGTTCGGCATCTGCTGGTGGCTGAAGACTTCGTCAAAGCGGCTGAAGTCATAGCCGAGAGGGGCGCCGAATGGATTACTTCGGGTGCTTTGAGTTAGCTTGCGTCCATGGCCGATGAACTGCCGACTTCGGTAATTGAAGCGAATCCGCGTGCCCTATCTCATCGTGCCGAGGTTGCGCGGCTCCGCGGCGAATACGACTCCGCGCAGGCGCTGTTTCGTCGTGCAGTGTCACTTCTCCAACAACAAGCTGACCCTGAAGGTCAAGCAGAGGCACTTCACTCGCTGGCTACACTCGCGCGTCGCGACGGCGACTACAAGTTAGCAGTTGAATACCTCGATCGTGCATTGGAACTCGCCGACGACTATTCCGCCGTGCGGATGAAATGTGGGAATACGCGCGGACTCTGCTTTGTCTCTCTCGGTGAATGGACGTCTGCGGAACTTGAGTTTCGTGCGGCCCTACAACTTGCCCAGGATCGCAACGACGATCGTTACGTTCGCTTGATTACGCACAACCTGGGACTGCCGGCAATGATGCGCGGCGACTTTGGCGAGGCGTTACGATGGTTGCGTCGGATGTTGCGTGACGGCAAGCAGGTACCAATGCCGCAGGAGGCAATTGCGCACTTGAATATGGCACATTGCTATCTCTATTTGGGCGATCTCAAATCTTGCGAAGAGAATCTCGACGAGGCGATCGAACGATGTCAGCTTTTCAATTTAGTGGCGG
>PSRF01000108.1 GCA_003175865.1 Blastocatellia bacterium | reverse complement strand
GCGGCCTGGCGCCGCTTTAATATTGTGATTATTGCTCCTCAGACGTTTACAAAGCGCTGCCAAAGGCAGCGCACTCCAAATTAGTTCTTCGATTGCTTGATCAGCCACTGGGCTAAATCGACCGCCGCTTTGTAGTTATCATACTCGGGCGGAAGCTTTCGTCCATCGGTGTACTCATTGTAAAGCCACGGATCGCCGACCGCGAAGACCGTACCTTTCCCAAGTTTCGACACTGCCATGATCACATCACCTGAATCTTCAAACACAGGTTTCGCTGGACCCGAAAGTTTAAGTGTCGAAATTTCCTTCAAATATAGATTTCGCGCAGTCTCAAAGATTGGATGCGGCGGCTTAACGACAAGCCTGCCCATCGAGTAGTCGTTACCAGGCACCTTGTTTCTGCTGTCCTTGTTGAATTCGATTCCAAACTCTTTTGCAAGCGTGTTGAAGTGATCAAATTCAGCATTTCCAAAGTCATTTCCCATCAGGACGAGAACACCTCCGGCGCGCACCCAGTCGACGATTGGCTTCACGTCTTTCGCTTCGACGTAGTTCGGGTGTTCACTTTCCTGCGGCGTGTCGGGATCGACGATAATGTAGACGCTTGCATTCTTCAGATTCGCTGAGGTAGGGGCATCACGCAGTGTGTCGGTTTTCGCGCCGAACCTTCTGAATACATTTCCCCAAAGAGAAAAACCGCTGTTAGGTAGTTCGTCCCATTTGTAATGCCATGAAATGACCTGGCCCGTTGGATCCTTCTTTGTCTCGTTGTTGAAATATGAATCAAGCAATACAGTCTTTCCACGACCGAGCGATTGCGTTGCATCGGTCTCCATTTCGCTTGACGCTAACAAAAGCGCGCCTATGCCTTTCGGATCGTTCGAAACGACTTTCTCACTCAAGTAGTACTCATAACTGCCGTCGCGATATGGAGTGCCCCCAAGTCCCGCGACACTGACAGTACCCCCGAGACTCACTAATCCGTTTTCGTCATTCTTCAAAAACGTCTGAATGATTCCTTTGTAACCCCGCTGAGCAACGGTCAACGAGTCGATTGGCAAATAACCCATGCGAGCCCCCTTGGCTAATGCATAAACAAACATGCATGAACCAGACGACTCAAGATAATTACCTTTTTCACTTCCCTTATCGACCACCTGATACCAAAGACCTGTTTTTGGATCCTGATATTTGGCTACCGCAACCGCGAGATGGTTAAGAATCGAAATTAACTCGGCTCGCTTCGGATGATGCTTTGGAAAGTAGTCAAGCGTGTCGACAAGCGCCATTGCGTACCAACCCATTGCGCGATCCCAGAAGTTTGGCGAATGCCCTGTGGCAGGGTCAGCCCAACGTTGTTTCTTCGATTCATCCCAACCGTGATAAAGCAAGCCAGTCTTTTCGTCTCTTGAATGACGTTCCATTAACTCGAACTGCTTAGCAATGTCGTCGAAGGCCGCTGCATCATGAAATGTAGACGCGTATTCCGCATAAAAAGGTTCGGCCATGTAGAGGCCATCAAGCCACATCTGACTGGGGTAGATTTTCTTGTGCCAGAAGCCGCCTTCAGAAGTGCGAGGATGTGTCTTTAATTGTTCGCGTAAGAGGTCTGCCGCCTTTCGATATTTCTCCTGACCAGTGACTTTATAGACAAGCAAAAGCGCGCGACCAGTGAGGATGTTGTCGAGGTTATAGTCGTCGAGCGAATAGGTGCGAATTGTTCCATCTGCGTTAACGAACTGATCGAGTCCGTGTTGAATGAAACTAAAATATCTTCCGTCACCGGTGTTCAGCCACACGCTTTCCAAGCCTTTCAAAACCAAACCATACTCGTAAGCCCACTTTGCCGGTGCGCCGGTTTGATTTTTGGCGGCGTCATGCCAGAGCACCGTCATAGCAGTCGTTGCTACCTGTTCTGACAGAGGTTTGGTTTGACTGAAAGCGGAAGTCGAAAATGAAAGGATAACGATCGTTATTATGGATCTTTTGATTCTCATGTATTTTTGAGTTTGTGATCCTCTGTGTTCTCTGTGTCTGTGTGGCAAAGAGCACCAACGATTACCACAGAGACACAGAGGACATAGAGATGCACGAGAAGAACTAAGCTGCTGCAGCTAAATTCGTAACCTCCTTACCATTAACCTTGACGTTATCGAACGTCGCATTGCGCACGTTCTTCAATATGCTTCCGTCGGTAACATTCTCAAACGTGCAATTACTCAAACGGACATCGGTAATTGGTGCATTCGGCAAGCCTTGAACGTCAAGTGCATATTTGCTCTTCATGCTGTGCAACTTGTCGACGGTCAAGTTCCGCACCACTGGAGTAAAGCCACCTTTCGCACCTTCTTCGTAGTTGAAATCGATCGTGATCACCGCGTGGGCCACCTGACCGATTTCGATATTTCTGAAATGCAAATTCTCGAGACGACCTCCACGCATTGCGTTATTCTTCACACGTAAACCATGGTCGAGATTCGGACTATCCATCCGACAATTCTCACCGAAGACGTTGAACACTCCACCCGAAATCTCGCTTCCGATCGTAATGCCTCCGTGTCCATCTTTCATCTGACAACCACGAACGATCAAATTTTTCGTGGGCACGTTCAAACGACGACCATCGGCATTACGTCCCGACTTGATCGCGATGCAATCATCGCCGGTATCGAACACACAGTTCTCAATCAACACATCACTGCAGGATTCCGGATCACAGCCGTCGTTGTTTGGACCATGACTTCGAATGTTCACGTTGCGCACAATCACGTTTCTGCAAAGAACAGGATGAATCTCCCACATTGGAGAGTTAATAATCTTTACATCTTCAATCAACACATTTTGACAACGATACGGCTGGATGAACTGAGGTCGCAGGTAATGACCTTCACCAAAGACTCGGTCTTTTACAGGCACACCCTTCTCCCCCATCTGCATAAGCGCGTTGCGATCATCGCGTTGACTCGGCATGCCTTCTTTCCAGCCGTAATTGGCCCGGCCGATCCAGTTCCACCACTGATCCGGACCACTCTGCCCATCGAGCGTGCCAGCGCCAGTGATCGCGATGTTGGTTTGGTCCAACGCATAAATGAACGGCGAGTAGTTCATCAGCTCTGTCCCTTCCCAGCGCGTGAACACTACCGGCAAGTAATCTTTAGCATTCCTGCTGAACTTGACCGTCGCTCCGGTTTCAACTTCCAGATTCACATTGCTCCTTAGATGAATTGCGCCGGTGAGAAATTCTCCGGCGGGAACCACCACTTTGCCGCCGCCTGCCTTGTTACATGCGGTGATCGCATCGCGAAACGCGGTAGTGCAATCCGTCTTTCCGTCACCCGTTGCGCCAAACTTCGTCAGTACAAAATTTCTATTGGGAAATTTTGGGGGTGTGATGCGCGCAATAATGCCAGGCATAATGATTTCCCATGGACCATCTGCCTGGTTACTCCACAGCGATACCAACAAAACCTCGTTAGCGAGCAACGCGCGTTGAGCAGCGATCGAACCGACGCCGCCAATCAATAGCTTTTGCAAGAATTCTCGTCGTGAAGTCATGTTAGTTTTACCAGGAGTCGAAAAAGATAACGGAGAACTAAAGAACCGGGTGCAGTAGCGAACGGAAGTCTCCCCTCAAGAGTGCTTGCGGAGTATTGAATAGTCGATGATGAAATTGCGTGTAACATCCGTTCGCTACTACTCTCCGTTTTCTAATGTTGCTGCTTCTTCAACCACTTCGGGTAATCATCCTTGAGCAGTGACACTGCGCTGTCGACATACCATGAATAGCCGTTGCGTCGTTCATCTTCAATTTCAGCGACGTTGTACTTCACCACTCCGTCGCGTCCAACAAAGATAGGCCGGTTAGTTTCAATTTCGTAGAATCGGGCCCACAGCGGTCCGGCGGAAGGATCTCGGATCACAATCCGATCAAATCCGTGTAGCTTGGAGTTGTCTGGCGTCGCGACCCATTTGATTCCGGTTAACTGCGACTCTTGAAACCATTCAACTGCACTCTTGATGGCATCAATAACCGCTGGCGTCGGCTTTTCAATAGACATTAGAAATCGAATAATGCCGACACTTTCGCCCCCACTCAGCGAAGGCAATTCATACGTCCTTGCCTTCGCCGGAGCGAGTGTGATCTCGTCATGCTGAGCACACCAGACGGTTCGCTTGCCACCAACCACAACCTGCGTCTTCAAAATGCATTCGATCCCGTTTTGGACCGCAACTGATGCTTTATGACGTCGCTCGTCATCGACAAATAAAAAGTTTGACCTCTTTTCAGCAACGTCGCGCAAAAGCGTCATCACTCCAATCATCGCGTCGTCGTTGTAGGTGATATGTTTGTAATAGCCACGTAAGTCGGGATAAAACTGAGGCCAGCCTCCGTTGCTGTATTGCGCCTTCAGCAGATAATCAAAGCCTTTTAGAAAAGCCTCGCGATGACGTTCCAGTTTTCGCGCAGTAAAAGTCCTGGCAAGAAATGACAACTGGATATACGTCGCGCCGTTGTCGATCGTGGAGTCGATGTCTTTCTGATGCTGCGCGAGGTCAGCCTTCGCTTTCTCATCCAGTGGTTGGGCCATGTCAATATTTTTGGGCCAGCCTCCTGACTCACGCTGGTAGACCAAAACATTGTCGGCAATGCGTGTCGCGTCGGGACTTGCGTACCAAGTGTCAGGTTGTTTCAGAATTTCTTTCCAGCGAACTTGCGAACCTGTCTGTGCAAGAACGAACGGAGCAGTCAAGAACATGATGGTCGCTAAAGTGCGGCGACTCACGTTCGATTTGAAACTAGAAAAGCTTGTCAGCGGGTGGCCCACAATCATTGGTATGACCACAAGTCGGCCATTTGTTAGGAGAAAGGTCGACCGGAATGACCTGCGCGGTCCTGTAAAGATATCGCAATGGCTGGTTCTAACGTCGATCTTGGTCCTCGTATGTCTTTGGGAAAAGCGAAAGATTTCAGCTGTTTTTTGAAAAATTTAAACCGAGCGGGATTCTGCCGGACGATAGGTTTACTGTCAAGACCAATTAAAGCCTGGGGAAATCTCAGGTAAGACCAATATGAGAGGAGGCGAATTGAGGTCTATCTACCCATCCATCCACCATCAACAATCAACACGTGGCCATTGATGTAGTCGCTGGCCGGTGAAGCAAGGAAGACTGCGGCACCAGCGAGGTCTTCGGGTTCTCCCCAACGTCCGGCGGGTATGCGTTCGAGGATCTGACGATTACGTGTTTCGTCGGCTTGCAATGCTGCGGTGTTTGTAGTTCGGAAGTACCCTGGAGCAATAGCGTTTACGTTGATCCGGTGTTTGGCCCATTCGTTGGCGAGTGCTTTTGTGAGCTGGGCGACACCGCCTTTCGAGGCTGAGTACGCCGGAACTGTAATACCACCTTGAAACGACAACAGCGAAGCAATGTTAACAATTTTGCCTCCGTCGCGACGTTCGATCATGTGTTTGCCGGCGAGCTTCGACAACCTGAACACGCTCGAAAGATTCACTTCGATTACAACTTCCCAGTCCTCGTCAGAATAATCAACGGCAGGAGCGCGTCGAATTGTGCCCGCGTTGTTAATAAGGATGTCGAGTCGATCAAAATGCGCGACGGTCCGTTCGATTAGATCAGCAGCTGTCTGTTTCACGCTGAGATCGCCGACGATGGAGTAAGCAACTCCGCCATGGTCAATGATCTCTTTGCACGTTTGCTCTGGTGAACGAGTATTGCCGTGACACGCGACACTCGCACCAGCGTTGGCGAGAGCTTTGGCGATTGCTGCACCCAACCCAGCAGACGCGCCAGTGACCAGAGCTACTTTTTTATCTAATAGAAATGAAGGGAAACTCATATGAGCATTATTAGAGAACCCGGAGCGGTAGCGACTGGAAGCTACAACTCAACTTTATTTAGCCTTTGCTTGCAAGTTGTAGCTTCCTGTCGCTACCGCTCCGGGTTCTCTAATACCAAAATCTTTTCACAGAACGGTCGTTAACGCTGGTTACTCAAGAAAATCTTCACGGGGCGGTGAGAAGATATCGATCAAAACAACTTCTTCATCCATCATTGTCGCGCCGTGCCAGCAGTTTGACGGAAAGTGCAGAACGTCACCGGCGGAGGCAATTCTCTCCTTGCCTTCAATAAAAAATCGCACGCGACCACGTTCGACGATCGTCATCTGCTCGTGCGGATGATCGTGTTCAGGTGTGACAAGGAAAGGTTTGAAGCGAAACCTACAGATCATCATCCGATGACCAATGAACATCTGCCGCTCGATGCCCTCAGCGGGACGATCTATTGGAATGGCGTCCCAGTTCAGATGTTGGGCCAGTCCGTTACTCGCACCGTTTCCGTTGTCCGGGCCGTCTGGGGAAGTCGTAAACATTTGCGTGCCTCTTACTTTTTGTCGCTCACCGCCTCGAGCCCTGAACCTCCAGCAGCGTATTCCGGCTGGACATTCACGACACCGTACAATCGATCTTCGCCCTCCCGAATTGCAGCCATCATCCACAGAAAGTTGATCTGACCACCCGGGGCCGCAACGTTCGGATGGTAGCCTTGCGGCATTAACACCACATCACCTTCGCGAACCAACTGGACCAACTCAGGTTGATTAGGATCTGTGTAAACAAACTGCACTCCAAATGATGGCGCAGGCATATCGATGAACAGGTATGCCTCTTCCAGAAGTTTTGAGTGTTCGTGCGGAGGCCATGAGGTCCAGTTCCCCGGAGTCGAAAAAGTTACACCTGCCATAATGCGACCGGCTTCAACGTTGGCGCCGATCAACACATTGAGATCGCGCTCAGCTGGCGGCTTACCGGCGATAAGGTGGAGACGCGGGTTCTGTCGCACTTCTTTGTATGATACGAACTGCAATGGATACCTTTTCGCCACTGGAGCTGAAACTTCGGCAATGTCACAGCCGGCGTCACCACAACTCACCTCGATCTCGGAGTCGCGCGGAACATACACGGCGTCGTATTGATCTAACTGAAACGTCTGCCCGTCAGTCGTAATCGACGCCCTACCATTCAAGCAAATGAGTCCTGTCTCATGATCTTCATTATTGAATTTCAATATCGCGTCGCCGGCACGAAGAGTGATACGTCCATAATGTAAAAACCGGGCAGCCGTTGGACCAGGAGCCACCGCCGGGCGCCGGCCCAAGCCCTCATGTGTTCGTGGTACAAAACACGTTTCAGCTGTGATCGGATTTTGTTTCAATTCCTGACTCATTGAATTTCTCCCTCAACAATTGTTCGATTAATGACTGCCATTTATAACAGTCAAACTTAAACGATATGTGAACGGCTGGCCGGGTTTTAACGACAAATCCCGAGCTTCAAAAATGAGATGCAACGGAATCGCACCATGCACTCCCTTGCCGATCGCGCTATTGCCGCTCGCCGTAATCGACGTCCGCACCGCATAAGATGCATCTGTCAACTGCACTTGTAACGATCCAGCTTCGGAGCTGAACTCGTCAACACGACGACCGCTGTTTGCTTGCGTCTGGACGTTAGCATAACTACTTGGAACTGCGAGTTGCCACCGTCGAATTATTACTGGCTGTTTCGCCGTTAATGTTTCCTCTTTTGTGAGAGTTCCGTCTTTGATCCGCCAAACAACCTCACTTGTTAATCCGGTATCAACCCACTGGCCCGGCTTTCCGCCGATGATCGCCCACTTGTTCCAGCGCACGCGTAATGACTGACCGTCTGGTGATGGCTCAATGAGATCTGCGCCGTCAGTCGGTGCAACGATCCGACCATCTTCCAACTCAACGAACGGAACCATTGCTGGATAACTGACTTCAACGGGGGCCGCAAAGCCGGTCAATCCATGTGGTGCAGGAAGATAATCGGCCGCACCAGGTTTTGGACCAGTTGTTATCGGCAACGCAAAATGGAGTGCGCCCTGACGCACAAGCCAAACACCAGCGGGACGGTCAGTCTGGCGAAAGAACTCGAAACGCGCGACTGCCGGTAAAGTTGGAACGGATGGAAAGCTCGAAAGACCTTCTTTCTCGAGGGTGTTCATCACAACGCTATGGTTGTTAGCAAGCTTGCCAAAAAAGCCCGTCGTCTGTTGCCACTCACGTTCGCGAGTTATGTATGCGTAGTTGCCGCGACCAAACGCAAAGATCGATAACAAGTGTATGTCTTCACGATAGTCATGCAACAGGTAGTTCCACGCTTCATAATAAAGAGCAGCGAGATTGGCGAGTGATGTAGGTCGAAACTCGGCATGGGCCAGGAGGAACCCGACGATCTCAGGAGTATCCAGATAACTAACCACTCCCTGACTTCGTCCCCAGTTGTATCCATAGCCATCCTCCGACACGACATCCCACCAAACATGCATTTGCGCAGTTAACGATGGTCTGAGTTTTTCGAGGATGTCCTTGCGACCAACCATCTCAGCAGCTTCCCAGATGTAACGCGCATATTCATTCGAATAGCGATCATAACGGCCTGTCGGCGGACTGTCGTCGGCGTAGAGATGGCCGGTTGTAAATTGAATAGCTGCCCGATCGAGCAACTTATCCAGAAACACTCGGTCGTGCGAAATGCCCAGTTCAAAATCGATACTGGCAATGCGCGCTGCAACGCCCAGGTAATTTTCCGGTAAATCGATTACGTGATTTGTTTTCGGATCGTAGAAGCGCTCTGGGTTCAGCAGCGAGCGCCAGGCAGTTTGTTCATCCGCTGAAAGACTTTGCCATAGCGCATTGGTTTTCAGATCCTTCCCGAAATGGCGGAGCGCCAGGGCCGCGTAGAGTTGCGAGAAAGCTTTGCTGCCGCCACGCGCTTCGATCAAACCAATCTTGCCCACCCATTTTGCGATATCGCGTCCAGCGAGTTCTTTATTACCAGTGATCTCGGCGTACGCTGCGAGCGATCGCATGAACGTTCCCCAGGAAAACTCACCCGTGGTTGGAACGTTCAAGATGCTGGCTGGTGGAGGGTCGAGCGAATTGATTGCGTCAAGATGCGCAGCAAGTTCTTTCGCGAGGAAGTTATTAATTTCCGAGCGCAACTCGACCGTCTTGATGGTCTTATCTCCATTAACAGCAAACGACTGAGCTTTCGCAGTGACGAACGTCATTCCGAGCGCTAGTGTGACAACAAAAACTCTCGCCACGCGATTTTCGAAACGTTTCGCCATCTTGCTGGTCTACCTAAAAATAAAAAAAGTGATTTGATTTTGAGTCGGGAGTCCAGACTAGAACGAAACCATCCACAGATTACCCAGACTCCACATTATTTCCGAGTCATCTGTGCAATCCGTGGATGGTCGATTGCCGCCCCTTGGACTAGAAATTCAACTTCAGACCAAATTGAATATTCCGTGCTGGTCCTGCAGCTCCGATTTTTCCGAAAGACGCATTCGACGGCTTCCTTGAGCCATCCGGGTTAGTCGAGTTTGATCCATACCCAACATCCGGTGCTCTGTAGTTCGCCCGATTAAAGGCATTGAACATATCGGCCTGAAAGCGCAGCTTAAACCGTTCGTTGATAGAGAACTGTTTGCGCATGGAGAAGTCCCAGGTCTGCAAGCTTGGACCTTGAACGATTCCCACTCCAGCATTCCCGCGTCGAGTGTCAGGCGGCGCTGCAAAGGCCGCTGGATTGATCCAACCATCGGGTCCTGGATTGGAAAGCAATACCGGACCACCAACGTAGTCCGCGCGACGCGTACCAATTGAGCTACTGCCCGTCGGGGTGAAATAAGGACCACTTTGATATCTAGTGATACCGCTCACTTCCCAACCGGACAGCAAAGCACCGGTTACGCCTCTCTCATTCTTAAAGAAGGGCAAGTGATAGTCGTAGGTGGTAACAAAGATATGACGCCGATCAAAAGTTGCCACACCGTAGTTGTAGTGTCGATTGAATGGATCTTCGCCGACGTCGAGCGTGTCGCCATTACCGCTTGTATCAGTCAGGGCCTTGGACCACGTGTAAGAGGCAGTCAGTTCCAGGTTTCCCTTGCGCTTTGCAGCGTACAGTTGCAGTCCGTTGTAATTCGAGTTTGCATCGGATAAGCGATACCTGATTTGAGTAAAGCCTTTATAGGGACGTAGCGCGTTGACTGATACCCGTTGAGCAGATGGCAGTGCAGCATTCGCAGCCAGTTTGTCGAAGGGAGCAGCGTTTAGATCGGGTTGGCGTATCAAGTGTCTTCCGAGATTGCCTACATAGGTCGCCTCGGCGAAGAAACCTTTTGGCAATTCTCTTTGGACACCCAGGCTGAAATTCATCGAGTACGCGATATCGAGATTCGGGTCTATGGCGTTTATAGTTCCAAACGGCGCTAAAGCGGATGGTGTACCACCAGAAGGATTCGCGAGATTGCCGTTTTCAAACTGCGGAGAGTTTAGGAACGGTGGGACATTTACCTGTGAAAAGATCAGATTGCCCTCAACCTTGTCGTAGAACATACCAAAGCCGCCGCGAATGGAGGTCTTATCGTCGTTAAAAGGCGCGTAAGAAAATCCAAAGCGTGGTGCAATCTTGTTTGCCGCATCGTAAAAACCGCGCGGCGCTCCAGTCGGCACCGCCTGTAGAGCGGCGCTACTGGCATTACTAACGCGTCCAACTTCTTCCGGAGGGATTCCATCGCCAGCTCTAACTAATCCATTAAAACGATTGCCACCTTTTGCGGGATCGATGTTGCCATTGGCAAGAATCGTTACGGCCTGACTTGGATTGTAGTGAGATGGATCGAAGTTGGCCATGTTATTTGCTTGTGTATACGTTGGACCAAAGTGGTAAAGGCGCGCTCCGAATTCTAAACTCAGGTTGGAACGGGCCTTCCAACTGTCCGTTGCGTAGGCTTCAAACTGATTAAACCTGAAGAAGCCAATCGGATCATTATCTGCTTCATTGTAGGTGCGGAAATTGCTGAGTAGCGCATCCGCAAAAGCATTTCCAGTGGTGCGGGTGTTGCTGCTGTCGCTGGCAAAATTAAGCGTACCGGTGTAATTGGAGCGCCCATTTTGATCCTTACGGTTGCGAATAATCAGAACGCCCGTCTTGATTGAATGCTTTCCATGAATAATTGTTAAGTTGTCGCTAGTGGCAATATCGGTAGTCGGGGAAAGCAATGAACCTGATGGGCCATTGAAGCCGGCAAAACCAGTAATGGTTGTGTCTGGAATACCATTATCAAAACGGCCGCCAGCGAAAAGTTGCGGATAAGTAAAACCATAAGTGTCGCGCTTCCAGAATTCTCCTACTGGCGGTATCCGCTGACCGTTCCACGAAGAATTGACCTTCGCTTCGTTAATCAAGGTCGGCGTGATTAGCCATGTATACGAGAGCTGAACACTGGAGCCTGGACGCAAACGATTTGTCGGTATGGTCGGCAACTGAGAAGTGATGAACGTTCCAAACGGATCGATCAGATCGTAGTGATCGTGTAGGTAACGACCGTAGATGCTGTGTTTAGAGTTTATCCGATAGTCGATGCGAATGTTATCTTCACGATAGTTGAACGGATTCGGCTGTTGGAATGTCGCGTTGTTTCCGGTTGGAGTGTCTGAATACGCGGCTGCGAGTTTCTCCATGGCGGTGTAAACATTTGCTATTGCAGCGCCGTTAGGCGTGACTCCGACTGGTACGCCATTCAATCGCAGGTTTGCGAGATTTCGCCCAGGAATCGGCTGACCGGGACCAACGACTGCACTCGTCACAGGGTCGACTCCCGTATAGCCGTTCGGCACATTTAAAGTACCGCTGCGTCCGCTGAAGTTGCCTAACCTCTCGGCTCTCGTTGGGAGAGTGCGACGCACGGGAGCTGCGTCTTGTCGAATGTACTTCCATTCTTCACCCGCAAAGAAGAAAAGCTTGTCTTTCCAGATTGGACCGTTGACGTTCCAACCGAAATTGTTGAAGCGCAATCTCGGTTTGGTCGCTGCGACAGTGTTGCGCGCGTCGAGCCTATCGTTGCGCAGAAACTCAAAAACGCTGCCGTGGTACTGGTTGCTTCCGCTGCGTGTAACAATGTTGACGGCGGCTCCGGCATTGCGACCGTATTCCGCCGAGAAGTTGGAAGTTTGAATCTTTACTTCTTCAATGAAATCGATTCCAACATTGTTAATCTGACTATTGTTACTTCCCGAGTCCATGTTGAAACCACCATCTACAGAAAGTGAGTTGTAGTTTGGACGGTTTCCGTTAATCGAGGCCTGGCTAATGCTCAAACTCGTAGTCAGCGCTAGTTGATCCTCGTCGAGGATGACCGCACCAGGAATAAGCGTGACGAGTTGCATGTAGTTGCGACCGTTGAGCGCGAGGTTTTGAACCTGTCTCTTATCGACAACTCGAGCCACCTCTCCGGAGGTTGTATTCACGGTTTCTCCAGCTGCGGTTGAAACGTCAACTGTTTCAGAAACAGCTCCAGCCTCAAGAGTAATGTTGACAGTTAAACGTTGGTCGGCAGCGAGCACGTTATCTGTTTGGTTGGCCTTCTTGAAGCCTTGTCGCTCAACTGTGACGGTGTACGTTCCGACCGGTAAGTTTGTGACTGTGTAAAAACCTTCGCTGTCAGTCACCGCAGTGCGCGTTAGATTTGTGGCGATGTTGACAACTGTGACCGAGGCGTCCGGAACGACTGCACCGGTAGAATCAGTGACTGTGCCATTGATTCGGCCAAAGATCGTCTGCCCGCAAACGCTCAAGCTCGCTAGCACTATTAACAACAGAACGCCACACACTTGCGGGAGTGACGACAAAAATCGGTTGGAGTTATTGGTTCCTCGCCTCATCGGTATGACACCTCCAATTTTGGGTTTGGGTGGAGTTTGTTGAGAGCCACTGCGTCTCATCAAACCATTCTTCTTTTTGGAAATGCAGGGAACTACCGCAAAATAAAACCGAAAATTAAGCCACCATCGGCGCTGCGAATGCGGGCGCGGCCACAAGCGCAACAGCTCCACGGAGCCTGGGATGTTCTTCCGCAGGCACGACATGAATTTCAGTACTACCGCCAAACTCTGTCAGCACACGTTCCTTAACAGCGCTCCTCACAATGGGCTCAATCAGACTCCAGGCTGTCGTGATTTCACCGCCGATGAAAATGCGTGAAGGATCGAGCGCATTGATTATCGAAGCGAGGCCGAGGCCCAGATAACGTGCACTTGAGTTAATCGCTGCCATGGCCTTTGCATCACCGGCACGGGCGCGAGCGATGAGATCTTCGATTGTGAAAGTCGCGGTCGGCTTTGGTCCGCTATCTGATAACTCGCGACCGAAATAACGAGACAGTGTCGCAAGGTTAGATACGTACGCTTCCCAACAACCCGTTGCTCCACACGAGCAACGTGGCCCATCAATATTCAGCGGGACGTGTCCAAATTCACCTGCAGTATTATGTTTCCCACGCAGGAGTTCGCCGTTAACAACAACCCCGACACCGAGACCGTCAGACACGCTGACAAAAACTAAATTTCCGGAGCCGACCACATCAGCACGCGTGGCCCAGAGTTGCGCCAGCACACATGCCTTACCTGAGTTTTCAATATGAACGGGAATGCCAATTAGGGCAGTCAACGGATCGCGGAGGTTGACGTTATGCCAGCCGAGAGTTGGTGCGTGAAGGACAGAACCTGCTCCCAGATCGACCATACCCGGCACGGCCACACCGACGCCTGCACACGCGCCCACGTCCTTATGACTGGCGAGAACTTGCTTCACACGTCTTGCGAGTTCCTGAGTAAGTAGATCGCCATCCTTCGGAGTTTGAAAACTGCTCACCGTTCCCAACTGTCGTCCCATCAGGTCAGTCACAAGGATGTATGTGCGGGACGCGCGAATGTCGACGCCCACGACGCAACGTTGCCGTGAGTCGATGTAAAGAAAGGTTGGTCGGCGACCCCTTCCGACAGCTTCGCCAACCGCGCCTTCGAAGATGAGTCCCTCATCGAGTAATTCGCTCACGAGAAGGCTTGCCACACCTCTTCGAACGTTCATCAATCGAGCAAGATCAGCACGAGAAACTGGCTGATGTGCTCGAATCAAGTTGAGAGCAATCTGACGGTTGATTTCACGGCTGGTACCACGCCGCGCAATCTTAAAATCGTGTGGATTAATCTTCCGCATGATTTGTACTTAATTAAGACTTAATGGTAGCCACCAACCGAACATTAACCCTTGCTGGATGAACCGTGGAAAATGGCTGAATTCTGGAGCAGAATTCAGTTCAGCATTCCGACTAACTTTTCTTTTGTTTTGTGGATCGAGTCGCTGCGGCTAGCGTTCAATTGGGAGTCGCAGGTACGTCTCAAACCAAGGTGATTTTGTCTAAACGCGGAACATATACCTCAGAGGCGATACTGAGGTCAAGGACTTTTTGGTGGGACTTGGAAAAACTTTTACCTTGGGGAGGAGCAAAGCGTCATTAAAGGCGGTGATCAGAGCAGGACCGAAGCGACTGATTGTCTCGTCTTTGAGCGAAGCCTGTTCAGAGCAGTCGCTCCTGTTTTCATCTGATCGCGCACGTCTAACTGGCCCGCCTAACTGGCCGAGGACTGGCTCAAGTGTTCTGTGCTCCGCATGATTGGCGAACTACCAGTTCAGGAGCAACTACAATCTGGTTTCTTTTGTTTTCGGAG
This sequence comes from Blastocatellia bacterium, assembly GCA_003175865.1. Classification (GTDB taxonomy): domain Bacteria; phylum Acidobacteriota; class Blastocatellia; order Pyrinomonadales; family Pyrinomonadaceae; genus PSRF01. The sequence goes on along the minus strand of PSRF01000108.1, from coordinate 5,093 downwards.
CCGTTGTCGATCAGCTCGAGCAACAAACGCGCGGCCGTGTGACCCATCTCACTCGTTGACCATGACACCGTAGTGAGTGGAACGCGTAGCATGTCGCCGTAGTGAATGTTTCCTGCCCCAACTATAGCAACGTCTTCCGGGACACGCATCTTTGCGTGAACTAACGCCGCGATCGCACCAATCGCAGCAGCGTCATTCGCAACGAAGATCGCGCTTGGCACATCTCCTTCCAGGATCCACGACGTCATCGATCGATAGCCATCAGCTTCAGCATAGCCACATTCGCGAATCAACGAATCACGAATACGGAGCCCTGCTTCTTCCAGCGCAGCCTTGTAACCCTCCAGGCGCTTCAAAGCAGTGGAGACTTCCGGTCCGCTGAGGTGACCGACTCGACGATGACCAAGTTTGATCAGGTGGTTAGTTGCGAGCCGTCCAACAAGAACGTCGTCGGTGGTTACTGCGGAACAACGCAGCCCCTCGAGTAACCGATCAATTAATACTATTCGAGCACCGTCTGCGATTAAGTGTCGATAGAACTTAGTTTCGCTGGAACTCAATGCTGAGGCGACGATCAAGCCGTCCGTACGCGACAACAGCGCATCTATCTCTGCTTTTTCTTTCTCTACATCTTCGTCAGTGCTGCAAATTAGATTCTGATATCCAGAGGGGCGAGCGTGCGCTTCTACACCACGACAAATCTCCGCGAAGTAAGAGTGCATCAGATCAGGTACAACGAGACCGATCAGAAAAGAACGGTTTGTAGTCAACGCCCGCGCAAACTGGTTAGGTCGATAATTCATCTTGCGCGCTACCTGCAAAATGCGCGCGCGAGTTTCCTGGCTGATTTCAGGATGATTATTAATTGCACGCGAGACGGTCATCTTCGAAACGCCGAGTGCACGTGCGATGTCTTCTAGTTTTGTGGGCATTGTCAGAAACGACGCGTTATTTACCGTGCTTTAACGCATCGCGAATGGCTGCTTCTGCAAGCGGATTCATTACCGCATAACCTTGCGCGTTTGGATGTAAGCCGTCGTTACTCAACTCATCTTTGAAAAATCCCTTGGCGTCAACCATCGCAGAAAAGTAGTCGAGATAAGTCAGATGGTTCTTTTCGACGTAGTCTTTCATCCACTTGTTAAGGGCAATGATTTTTTCTGGCGGACGTCGAACCGTCTGAATGATTTGTTGACCATTTCTTGACTCGTAATCACTGACGGGCAATAGCGAAGCAAAGACAACTCGAATGCCTTGTTCACGCGCTAGTTCAGCCATTGAAACCAGATTATCTTCGATCGCCTCGAGCGTTGTTGGTCCAGTGTTACCGGCGATGTCGTTCGTTCCAGCAAGAATCACCACGACTTTCGGTTTCAACGCAAGCACGTCCGGTCGAAAACGTATCAACATTTGTGGAGTTGTCTGTCCACTGATACCGCGATTGAAGTAGGGCTTGCCGGGGAAGAAGCCGCCGTTTGCAGGTGAGTGCCAACCATCCGTGATCGAGTCGCCCATGAAGACCACGCGCTCTTCGTTCTTTGCCGGCGCTGTAACTTTGGCGTTCTCGTCACGATAACGCGCGAGGGCAGGCCAATCGGCGAGCTTTGTTTCAGCGCGTTCCGCACGAGTTTTCAAATCAGCGCACGCATCGGCTGGCGCAGCTTGCGCGAAGATTACTGGACTAGAGAGAATCAACACGAAACAAATCAATGGCAAGCGATTCATAAGTTAATCTCCAAAAGACTAATCAGATCCTCTTTGGTATCTTGAATCGAAAAATAGCGGTGGTGCTGGGAGCGCCTGCGTCCTCGCCGGCTAGTTTCGTTACAGTCGACTCTAGCTGGAGGGGCAGGCGAGGCGCCCGTACTCTCAGCATCACGGCTTGGGTGCTGGACGCGGCTCCGCGTAAACCTTGATCAAAATCATCGTGAAATCCTGGTTAGCAGTGATTCGTTGGTGCGGCGTGCCGCGCGGGACGACGATCAAATCACCTTTCGCGATCTGCACAGTCTTTCCGTTAACAATCTTTGGACCACGCCACTCGCCTGGCTCAACTTCTCGCGGCGTTTCGAGAGAGCCTCCAAGGATCAAGGTCGCCGTACCGTCAACGACGTAATAAACATCATCCGAAGTATCGTGTAACTCCGCGTTTGGTGGCGTGGTGTTTCGTTCATGCTGAACAGCAACTCTTAGCTGCATGCCCTCGCCGCCAATCAGTTCCTCAACTTTGTTTGAGGGTTGCAACTTCTTTTGAAGATCGGCAAGCGACTGGCCTGACATCACGACAAAATCTCTAATTGCCTTGCTCGGCTTTCGTTCTACAGAAGCCGTTTGAGCAAACAAGACAACAACTGCAGCAAGTACAACAAACACTGCATTGAAAAATCTTTGCGGGTTAATCAACATTTTACTTTGCTCCTGAGCCGTTGCTTGACCATGCTTCACCGTTAGGAAATTCGAACCGTTTCAGTGCTTCCGGTTTCATCTCGATGCTGTAACCCGGAGCGCGCGGAGCCAGGTAGCGATCCGCACGCATGACAACCGGATGAAGAAAATGTTCGTGCAAGTGATCGACATATTCGACGACGCGATTTTCCAGCGAAGCACTAACCGCAATGTAATCGAATATCGAAAGGTGCTGTACATACTCACACAAACCAACGCCACCGGCATGTGGACACACGGAAACACCAAACTTCGCGGCCATCAACAGCACCGCGAGCACTTCATTGACGCCGCCAAGACGACAACTATCGATTTGACAGAAGCTGATGGCGTTGGCCTGCAGCAGTTGCTTGAACATCACTCGGTTTTGACAGTGTTCACCGGTCGCCACGCCAACGGGTGCGATCTCGCGCGCGATCCGAGCATGTCCAATCACATCGTCAGGTGACGTGGGTTCCTCGATCCAATGTGGCTTAAATGCGCTCAATTCCTTCATGAAGCGAATGGCGTCAGACACTTCCCAAACCTGGTTGGCATCCATCATCAACTTCCGCTCCCAACCAATCTCTTCCCGAATCAACTGCGCGCGTCGCACGTCGTCGTCCAGATTGCGACCGACCTTCATCTTGAAATGCGTCCAACCTTCGGCGAGGCGTTCACGAACAAGTGTACGGACCTTGTCGTCGGAATATCCGAGCCAACCTGCTGACGTGGTATACGCTGGATAACCACTTTCGAGCAGTAGTCGTTGGCGTTCGGATTTTGTCGGTTCGTTGCGACGAAGGATGCCAAGCGCCTCGTCAGGAGTAAGCGCGTCGGTGATATATGTAAACGGAACACATGCGATTATTTGTTCCGGTGACATGTCAACGAGCAATTGCCACAGCGGTTTGTTTTCAACCTTCGCGTAAAGGTCCCACGCCGCGTTTACGACTGCAGCAGTGGCAAGGTGAATGACGCCTTTTTCTGGTCCAATCCACCGCAGTTGACTGTCGGAAGTGACGTGTTTCCAGAACGCGCCCATGTCCACTTTTGAATCGATCGTAAACCCGATTACCAAGGGTCTCAGCGCGTTGATGGCAGCAACGCACAATTCATTTCCGCGACCGATCGTAAAGGTTAGCCCGTGTCCTTCAATCCCTGCCGTATCTGTCTTGAGAATTACGTAGGCTGCCGAGTAATTCGGATCTGCATTCATCGCGTCGGAGCCATCAAGCGACCGCGACGTTGGGAATCGAATGTCACGAACATCTATGTCTATTATCTTCGGCATTCTTGCGCAAATGCTGAGCACGCAGGCGTCCTAACCTGCTCGTCTCACTAAGGTCGACCTTCAGTGAAAGAGCAGACGAGGACGCCTGCTCCCGGCACCAAGGTCATTTTGCTGCGCGAGCGCTTCTCCAACGATCGAGTGCTACTGCAATCACAATGATGGCTCCGATAATGATCTCCTGCACATAGTTTTCCCAACCAAGTTGTTGGCAACCACTGCGCAGGAAGGCCATGATGAGCGCTCCTATCATCGATCCAGCAATTGTTCCTTCGCCGCCATTCAAACTCCCACCGCCAATCACAACTGCAGCGATCACATCGAGTTCCAAACCGGCCGCGACGGTAGGATCGCCAACGCGTAAGCGTGACATTTGCATGACGCCCGCAAGTCCGAATAACAATCCGGCCAGGCTGTAAATCGTGACTTTCAAACGATCAGTCGCAATTCCACAGGCGCGCGCTGCCGCTTCGTTTGAGCCTAACGCAAAGACGCGTCGTCCAAAGACCGTGTTTCGCAAAGCAACCGCAGCAACTATCGCAAGCACTATGGCCAACCAAACACCAGGAGCAACTAACATCCACTCCGGTTGCGGAACAGTCAGTAACAAATTGTTGGCCCAAGTTTCAGGAATAATGACCGTTTGCGATCCGGCAATTCCCTTTGCGACTCCACGCGCCACGCCTAACATTCCAAGCGTCGCGATGAATGGCACAACACGCAATCGTGTAATCGCCAGGCCATTGACCAATCCCACGACACCACCAACAAGTATGCCCGCAACGATAGCGACGAATGGAGACAAACCGGCCTTCAAACATAACGCGGTGATGACACCAGTCAGTGCAATTGCAGAACCAACTGACAAATCAATGCCACCGCTGATGATGATCATCGTCATTCCAATCGAGCCGATGGCGACGATCACTGTTTGCACTAGCACTGTTCGAAGATTCTTTGGCGCAAGGTAGCGTTCCGGCGCGCCAGTCAGAATCGAAAATACTGCTATCACGAGGATCAGCCCGAAGACTGGTCCGAAGCGATTCAGTTGCGTGCGGAGAAATGCGGGACTAACAAATCCGCGACCTTGTTTTACGTCAGCAACCATTTTGGAGTGCGGCGGCCTTGCGCCGCTTTGGTATGTCTAACTAACGCTAAATTTGAAAGTTAAATTTGGATCTTCAAAACGTTCCACTAAAGCGGCGCCACGCCGCCGCACACCAAAATTACTTCAAATACTGATCGAGAGGCGGGTGAAGTAACGCCTGGATCTCCGGTGATTCCAGATTCTCTTTCGTCACCATCGTCACACCTGTATCGACTCGCTTCTGAACGGGCCTGCCCATCAAGCTGTCAACAATGCCGTGAACACCGAGAT
>PSRF01000382.1 GCA_003175865.1 Blastocatellia bacterium | reverse complement strand
CGAACCCTTATCTCGTCGAGCACTATCCGGATTTCTATCTGAACATGGGACTCGCGACTGAGAATGTGGCGCGCAAGTATGAGGTCACGCGCGAACAGCAAGATGAGTTTGCGTTGAGATCGCACCAACGTGCGGCTGCGGCCCTGGATGCCAATAAGTTTAAAGAGGAGACTGTCCCGCTCAACGTCGTGTTGGAAGAGTTGGATGAAAAAGGCAAGAAGCAACGACGCGAGATTGTATTCGACAAGGACGAAGGAGTTCGTCGCGATTCCTCTGCTGAGGGACTGGCGAAACTGAAGCCGGCATTTCACGCAAAGGGAACGATCACAGCGGGCAATGCGTCGCAGATGTCTGATGGTGCCGCTGCTGCAATAGTGATGTCAGACGAACGTGCAAAGGAATTAGGAGCGAAGCCGATGGCGCGCTTTGTTGCGTATGCGACGGCGGGTTGTTTGCCTGAAGAGATGGGCATTGGTCCGGTGTTCGCCATCCCAAAGGCTTTAAAACTTGCCGGATTGACTTTGAACGATATTGACGTGATCGAGCTGAATGAGGCTTTTGCGGCGCAGTCGTTGGCCGTAATTAAGACGCTCGGTTTGGATCAGGACAAAGTGAATGTCAACGGTGGGGCGATTGCACTGGGCCATCCGCTCGGCTGCACAGGTGCAAAACTAACCGCCTCAATACTGCGCGAGTTAGAGCGTCGCAATGGTCGCTATGGAATGGTGACAATGTGTGTTGGTGGGGGCATGGGCGCCGCCGGAATATTTGAGAGGGTTTAAATGTAGGGGCGGCCCTCCGTGGCCGCCCGTTCTTCCAGAACGCGTTGAGTCCCGAAAAGCAATTAATAGATTAAGAAAGGGCGGCCACGGAGTGCCGCCCCTACAGAAAGGACGCAGCCATGTCAGCCGTAGCCGAAGAGAAAAAGATAATCAAAGGTGGTGCATTTCTGATCGAGGAACGCACGCCTGAAGAGATCTTCACACCAGAGGACTTCTCTGAAGAGCACCGCATGATCGCGGAAACGACGCGACAATTTGTCGACAACGAGGTCTCACCTCATATCGACGAACTTGAACTTCACGACTGGAAACTCTCGAGGTCCCTGGTCACAAAAGCTGCTGAGCTCGGACTGATTGGCGCAAACATTCCGGAAGAATTTGGCGGCCTCGGCTTGGACCAGACAAGTGGCGCGCTGGTTGGCGAAAACATCGGTCGCTCAGCTTCATTTGCAACTACGCTCGGTGCGGAGAGCGGCATTGGTCTGTTACCAATCATCTACTTCGCAACTGACGCAGCAAAGCAAAAGTACCTGCCGAAGATTGCCTCAGGAGAACTGATTACGGCCTACGCGTTGACTGAAGCAGGTTCAGGTTCGGATGCGATGGCTGCGAAAGCGACCGCTCGTTTGAGTGATGATCGCAAGGAGTACATCCTGAACGGCGAGAAGATGTGGATCACCAACGGCGGCTTCGCTGACATCTTCATCGTGTTTGCGAAAGTGGACGGCGACAAGTTCACTGCTTTCATCGTCGAACGACAGCCTGGTCTGACCTCTGGTGCTGAAGAACACAAGATGGGCATCAAGGGATCGAGTACTACGGCGCTTGTCTTGTCCGATGTGCGCACACCTGTTGAGAACTTGCTCGGTGAAGTTGGTAAAGGACACAAGATCGCCTTCAACATTCTCAACATAGGACGCTTCAAACTCGGCGCCATGTGTGTTGGCGGAATGAAGTTGATGGTGCATGAGTCAGTGCGTTATGCAAACGAACGCCACCAGTTTGGCAGATCAATTTCGTCGTTTGGAGCCATCAAAGCGAAACTCGCGGAACAGGCGATTCGCACGTGGGTGGGCGAGTCGATGGTCTATCGCACGCTGGGCATGATTGAAGCGGGTGTCGGGGCGGTTGATTCGAACGACCTCGATGCCCGTCTGCGTGCCATTGAGGAATACGCGGCGGAATGTTCGATCATCAAAGTCGCACTATCAGAGTATTGCGATTACGTCGCTGACGAGATGGTCCAAATCTATGGCGGCTACGGTTACTCAGCGGATTACCCTGCAGAGCGCGCCTACCGCGACTCTCGCATCAATCGTATCTTCGAAGGCACGAATGAAATCAATCGCTTTTTGATTCCGGGACGTTTGATGAAGAATGCGATGAGTGGTCGATTGGCGCTATTGCCGGCAGCGCAGGCTTTGATGGATGAAGTGCTGTCGCCGCAACTGGGGAGTTTCGACGACGATGAGTCACTGCTTGCGGCGGAAGAGAAATTGACGAAGAACGCGAAGAAAGTTGCGCTGATGACACTGGGCACGGCGGCGCAAAAGTACATGATGAAGCTTGGCGATCAGCAGGAGATTCTGATGGGTATCGCCGACATTATCATGGACACTTACGCGATGGAGACGGCGCTTCTGCGTGCACGCAAATTGGCACAATCGCAGGGTGAAGACGCGGCTGCGCGTTATCTCGACATGACACGCGTGTTCTGCAACGATGCTGTCGAACGTATCGAAACGCACGCGAAGAATACTTTGGCTGGGATGTCAGAGGGTGATGAGTTGCGCACGTTGCTAGCTGCGTTGCGACGGTTTACGAAGATGCAACCGATGAATACGATTGCAGCGCGGCAGCGGATCGCGGAGGAGTTGATTAGCGCGAATAAGTGGGTGTACTAGGGCGGCAGCGGACCTTGTTCTTCGTTCGGTTTTGCGACTTCCGGTTTTGGTGTTGAATTGTTGGTCGTGAACAATTGGGCTTAAGCTCGTTGTTCGAACGTGGTGTTTTCTCTCTGATCTGAGATCTGAGATCTCAGAGTTGAGATATTTAATTAGTATTCCGGCTTTATCCATTCTCACTATGGAGGCCTTTCCTCACGATGAAGTACAACAGATTTGAAGAACTGCCCGTATGGCCGGATGCGATCGAATTGGCAGTGCATGTCTTTGAACTGACAGCTCGACGAGAATTCCAAGGGTATTATGGGATTAAGGATCAGATCGAACGAGCAGTGGCCTCCATCTCGAATAACATTGCCGAAGGATTTGAGAGGGGGACGACGCAAGAGACGATCACGTTTCTTTACATTTCCAAAGGTTCCTCGGGTGAAACACGTTCCTTAACAAATCTTTTGGAGCGGTTGCCGCGTTTCAAGGTTTTAAGATCTCAGATCTTAGATATCAGGGCGCGAGCAGAAAGCATTTCCAAACAACTTCGCCGCTGGCTTGATTCATTGCAGAACACAGACATTCGCGGTCCTAGGTATTTGACTGAAAAGTCCCGGCGAATGGAACAGGCAAAACGCGAGCGTCAGGAATTCTTGAAGGAACTGGAAGAAATGAGAAAAGGCGGACACCATGAGGAGACGTGAGACTTGTGAGATTATTTAAGAGTTGAGATCTGAGATCTCAAATCAGAGATCTCAGATCTCACTAGACTTCGAAGCTCAAATCACAAAATCCGCAATCGGCAATCGACAATGAAGATCGTTCCCATCTCACTTCCCACTCCCTTCTACATCGGTCCGGTGAATGTTTATCTAATTGCCGAAGACCCTCTGACCATGATCGACACCGGTCCCAAAACAAAGGAAGCCATCGACGCTCTTCGCGCAGGATTACGTGCCGCCGGTTATCTTGTTTCAGACCTGCGTCGCATCGTGCTCACACATGCGCACGAAGATCATTGTGGACTCGCTCGCTCTTTACGCGATGAGGCGAAGAACGCTGAGGTACTTGTTCACGAATGGGAAACTGGACACCGTCACAGTCGTTTGCAATACGAGGAACACCGCTCGCTTTTGGTGCGTGCGGGCGTTCCGGAAGATGAGATCGAAACGATGCGTCGGATGTATGAAGGTGTGCGACGCTACGCGGACTCGTTTGATGACCACGAGCACGGTCCATTGTGGGACGAAGCTGAGCTCGAGTTTGAGTCGGGAAGTTTGCGGATCCTGCATACACCGGGTCATACCCCAGGATCCTGTTCATTCGTGCGGGAAGCTGATCGCACTGTCATTGCTGGCGACTGCGTGTTAAAGCGCATTACACCCAACCCGGTACTGTCTCCGGATCCGATCGATCCCTCTAAACGCTTTCCTTCGCTTGCTGAGTATCTGGTTTCGCTCGCGCGTCTGAGGGCGTTCGCGCCAACAATGGTCTATGGTGGACATGGCGGGCCTGTGAATGATTACGAGGAACTTTTTAATCGATACTTGCGCGCGATGCGTGAGCGACAGGCACAAGTGATCAAGCTTGTTTCTAAGAAAGGATCAACGGCGTGGGACGTCGCACAAAAGATGTTCCCAGGTGCTGATGACGTCCACAGGTTCCTGGCGGTCTCCGAAGCGGTTGCGCATCTTGATCTGGCGCACAGTGAAGGAAAAATCGGACTGGAGATAAGTGGGTCGAAAGAGCTCTACAAGAAAGCGGGATAGTTCGTTGCGGCGAACCCTTTAGTACGCTTCCTCGAAATGAAGCAGTCAAGCTCTTCTGTCGGACCGCGTACGTCTCGTGCGCTTGTGTTATCCAAAAGTTGACGAGCTTGTACTACAACAAGCGCACGAGACGTACGCGGTCCGACAGAAGAGCTTGACTTTTCTAACCAAAGGCACAACTAAAGGCGACGTTCTTGTCGACCGTCTCGATTTACATGATTATTGTGGTGGTTTGACTGGCTTTGCAGGCTTCGCTGGTTCGGGATTGTCAGCCGGATCGTCATCTTCACCAACTTCATCAACTACCTTCAACTCAGCACCGAATTTCTGATAACTCCGGAAGCGCACATCGTTCCTACTCTGCAACACCATTCTGCCGTTGTTTGTTGTGAGTAGAATCTCTGAACGCGACGGTAGCAGGTACTTATGTTCGTTGATGCTGACCCAATCGTAATCGATGACACTGCTTGCTGCGGTGATGGGAAAATCGCCAGGGATCTCCGTCGCGATTTGTTCAAAACGTAAAACTCGATCCAGTTCCCGATCGATCCAAATTCGGCCTCGGGATCCAACGACCGCGCTGTTTCCCGTTTCGCCGACAGTCAGGGTCAGTTGCGATCGATCTTTCTGGACCACGTATTCGTAAACTACCGTGTGTCTTCCTTGCAGTGTATCGGTGTCGACGACGCGGAACTCAGTTTTTGTTTCGGGCTTAAAGACATCGGCAACTGCGGAGATGTATTCGACACCACTTGAGGTCGCACCCTTAACGTACTTGCTATAGTCCCTGCTTTCCTTCACATCATCCGGGGTGGGAATGCCATTTACCGTGAGCAGTTTGTATTCCTCACCTGCCTGTGCGCGAAATCCAACCGCTATGGTGAGATTGTCCTGGGGAACCCAGTTCGTCGTGTTTCCGTAAGCGACAGACCGTTTGACGATCTGCTTGACGAGAAAGTCAGGCATGGCATTCGCGGCCGCGAGCGTGACGTTGCGTGTTCGCTCCAGGAGACCGTCCGCTTCTTCTGCTGATGGTAGAGCTGCTGACGTTGGATTTGCGCGTCGTCGATCGGCTTCTTCGAGCGTGCGACGTAGCAGCGCATCATTCCCACTTTTGGTTGCGACCAGGCCACGCATGCCATCTGTTAAGGCAAACCCGATCCCGCGTTTTCGGATTTCGTCGATTATCTCGTCACGCTTTTCCGGGTGACGAGGCAGCGTGTAAAGGAGGCTGACGAATTCCTGACTTGTCAGAGGTTTTTGATCTTGTGCAAAAACTCGTATGGACGCAGAAAGCAGGAGTGCTAGAAATAAAGACGGTAAAACAAACCGGCGAATGAAACACATCTGGGAGAACCTTCTAAAAACTAGACTTTCTGAATGAACAACATTCCGATGGAATTCGGGGGTGTTGCGGTTGCCTTTCTGGAATGCAAAGTTAACGCAAATTGGGCTGCGGTCAAAGCTCGGGCGTGTGGACGGCGTATCTCTGTGGATGGTTCTGTACACCTAACAACAAAGGGCTCGGATGGCCTGGGTGAGTATTTCAGTGCAACGATCCAACTCTTCGATGGGCACATATTCGCCGGTTCGGTGAGCAACGCGAATGTCTCCCGGGCCGATAACGATTGCTTCGCTACCGAGTGCTTGCATCGGTGCTCCTTCTGTACCGAACGCGACCGTTCCGGCAGGTTTTCCGGCACTCGCTTCCATCAGTTTGACGAAGTTTGAATCAGGCGACGTCTCAAACCCTGAGTCGGAACGCGTTGGAATAACTTCACATTCGAAATCTGGATCAAGACTCTTCTCCTCTTCGATTACTGCGCGAACCAGATCAACAACACGTGACGCTGGTTGCGTGGGAATTGGACGCCATTCCAGCGCGAATCTACACTCTCCGGCAATCACGTTTTTTGCATTTC
>PSRF01000314.1 GCA_003175865.1 Blastocatellia bacterium | reverse complement strand
CGGCACGAATTGACTTGGTGGAGGTGTTGAGCTGGCGAGCTAGTTCCTGTTTCAAGTCACGAACCCTGGCCGCATTGCCGAGCCGATCTCTTATCTGGCGAAAAACGCCTGGCCCGTCTCCATTGCTATTGTCTTCCGCAGATTCCACTACCGCGACGTTCGAGCTGGGTCCGCTTGCTCTCCAAACAGATGAGCTTGCCTGTTTAGCTGCGCGGGATGCCGCAAAAAGAATTTTCTTATGTAGATGAGCTGAAGGGTCTCGTGAGATACCGACGTGATCAACCTTTTCGATTCCAACTCCCGCAGCCGTCAGACAATACTTGACTGCTTGAGTGGGAAAACCAGCGCAATGCTTGAAACGATTAAATCGCTCTTCCTCAGCAGCCGCTATCAGCTTTCCATCTTTGACGATCGCAGCGGCGGCGTCCCCGTGGTACGCATTAATCCCCAGAATAATCATCTAGTTTTTAGCCGGTAACGTCTCTCGTGTTGCTGCCTCGCTCCGAAGTTGGGCTTTGTATTTTCCTGAGAGTTTTGCGGCAATGAGGTAAAGTGAAAGCATTAGTTCCGCGATTCCCCTTTGGAACGCATAGAAGAGCCCTCTCCATCCATCGAGAAGTCCGCCCCGCCACACAAGGCAATACAGGACCACTGCAACGGGAGCAAAGAGGCGCCAGGTGCGCACCCGATCAGCAACGGAGAGTTTGGAGTTTGCAGTCAAAAGTTTTCGTGCTTCGAGCTCGGCGTATGTGACTTGCGAATGAAACCACCGGCGTAGTGATTTTCGATCGTCATGCAAGACCTTTGAATTAAGTTGTCCTACTGGACCATTTATCTTCACGCGCTGAGTATGGCCATCCAGTTCGTAAATCGCCTCCGCCGCGAGATAGAGAACATTCACTGGAGGATAGATGCCGCTACGAAGAGGCTTACCGTTCAAACAATAGATGAACTGAACTGTGTAACCATTCAGCGAAGACTCAGGTTCCAGGTTCTTTAGTTCGTCGATCAATTCATCGGTCAAGACATAATCGGCATCGAGCGCAAGAACCCAAGGCGTCTTGATGCTCGTCTGAGTCAAACCGAACGTCCATTGATTTTGGTGATTATCGAATTTTCTTTGAAAGAACCTGGCTTGCTCAAATGACTTAGCAATGACGGCCGTTTCGTCGCTGCTGAAACTGTCAACGACCACAATATCGGTGGCCCAGGACACTTGCCGCATTGTTCGCTCCAGATTCGGAGCTTCGTTATAGGTAAGGATGAGCGGTGTAATTTGGTCAAGCACGCTGTTGCGCCTGATCAAGTCAGAAGCGAAACGGGGTAGCTTCGGTCCCGCGCAGTTCAACGACGATACTTGGGCTGGATCCGACGCTAACGCTTTTCGCTTCTGACTTGATTAGTTCATTTTCCTTTCCGTGCATGACAGATCATGTTCTTCCAAAGCCATGGAGCCCGGCCGTAATAGTTAAAGTTCAAATCAACGAACGCGTGGCTTGCCATCAGTTCTGACAAACTGGCAACACTAAAGAACTTTATGTGACCCCCATTGTGAAGGGCAGAAAAATGACGATCCATTTTGCCGCTGAGTGCCAACGCAAGATTCTTTAGATAACCGTGATAAGGAGTCGTAATTACAAGTCTACCGCTTTGATTCAACAGAACTCCTGCTGCTTCGAATAGATCGGATGGTCGATAAAGATGCTCAACGACATCACTCGATACCACGAGATCGAAAGGTTTCAGACCGTTGCGATCCCGAACATCCTTGTCAATGAAAGATTGAATGAACCTGACCTTCGTTGCTTTACTCTTTGCCTGCTCAATGCCACTTGCGGATGCGTCGATGCCAACGACATCATAACCATAGGAAGCGAGTCGACTAGCAAGGTAGCCGTTACCACAACCAAGATCGCAGATGCTGCTGACATCTTTGAAACTTCGAATCAGAATAACTAGCTTGTCAGCAAGTTTCTCCCCGGAGACCCCGTTCGCCGCAGAGTCAGTAAGCCACTCAAATTCGGCGTACGACTCAGCCATTTCGCTCAACAATCGAGACGTACATATTCTCAAGTTTTTCCGCAATACTTTCCCAGGTGAAATTCTGAGAAAACGCCTTACCGGCCGAGCCGCGACGAAGTCTTTGTTCTCTATCAATCATCGCCTCCGAAAGGGTTTTCACCAGACTCGCGACATCGACTTTGCTGATCCACCCGGCTCCCGCATCAGCAATCTCCTTCGCCAGATTCACTTCGCTACTAACAACGACTGGCACTTCTTCAGCAAGCGCCTCCAACACACAAAGTCCAAAATTCTCCTGGCGAGACGGAAGCACCAGCAATGATGCCTTGCGAAGTACTTCAGGCTTCTGATCACCACTTAGCCAGCCAACAAAATGAATTGTCTCGTCGCCGCTATTTAAGCTGACAAGTCGTTTCAGTGAATCGACATAGTCTCTATCGCCGTCTCCCGCGATCACTAAATGCCACTCCGAAAAGATTTGGTTCTTGTGCAATGCTACGAATGCCTTTATCAACAGTTCGAGGCCCTTCTTCGGATGTAGTCGTGAAAGAAACAGAATATAAGGAGGTGCTGGGAGCGCAGGCGTCCTCGCCTCGTGCGTTTCCCTCTCGACCCGCAATGGGAGACGAGCAGGCGATGACGCCTGCGCTCCCAGCACAATGTCAGTTATTGACTTCGATTCGTCTTCAATGCCGAGAGGTACCACAGTGCCCTGCGTGAGACCCAGAGAGTGCTTCACGCGATCGAATTCCCCCTGCGCAGTGTAGTGAACAGTTCCCGCACTCTGTAGCATGCGCTTCCCTGCAAGAGTAAAGAACAAGGACTTTCTGAAACTTTTTTGTTTCATACTCCAGGGGTCTAGCGTTCCAAGAGGCCTGACCACATATGGAACCCGAGATTTGCGACATGATTTGGACGCGGCAATACTTGAGTAATTAAAAACCGCGTGAATGTGAACCACATCGAAGCTCTGAACATTCCGATCCAACCAGGTCTTAAAAGGTCGAGAGTATTTGAATCCCTCTCCCCATTGAACCGGAAAGAAATGAGTGAGAATTCCCTTATACATCCGTTTCGCGTGGCCATTGACATCTGAAAGACCATGCCGCGTCGTTGCGATCGTAACCTCATGGCCTCGCGACATTAGTGCTCGACACATGGGGAAAATCGCCTGAGCAGGGCCACCTGATTGTTCGGAGACTGACGGAATGACGTGAAGAACTTTCAATTGGTTACTGTTCTAATGCAACCCTGACGTTATTGAGCTGGCACCATTTCGCCAGGACATAAAGAGTCCAGGGCCGAGACCAACCAACACTTTTAGGTCGTCGCAAAAACCGGCGCCATAGATGGTTTACTGAATCCTGGCGCAGTCCAGAACTGTTCAACTGCGAAGTATCGGCAAAGACGGAAGAGATATGATCTTTGAGCTGTAGGGTCATCCACTTCTCGAAGGGTAAAGTGAAACCCATTTTGGGTCTGTACAAAACTTCAGGCGGCAACAAGTCCGCTAGTGTTTCAGCCAACAATGGCTTTGATTGATGTCCATTGCTCTGATTCAGTTTCCAATTACCCGGCATCGATAAAACGCAATCAGCTACTTCTTTGTCGACGAAAGGAACGCGGACTTCTAAAGAATTGGCCATACTCACTGAGTCCGTATCACGCAGAAGTGTGTTCGACATATACCCATGCATCTCGAGGCGCGAGATCAGGTTCACCGTGTCTCTTTCATCGTTTGAGTAGCAATATGACTCGTCAATCTTGACGGGACTGATTGCGAGCTCTTGCACTGTTCGCGTTGAAAAGAGTTGACGGCTGATTCGATACACGGCTGCCGCCTCACCATTACTGGCCGCCAACAGAATCGCTTTGCTCTCGTTGGCCAAACTTCCGACTCGCGCCACTGAGCGTAAGACTCCTTTCATCAAACCACTTGCCGCCTCCATTCGGAGCGCGCGATGAAAACTCGGGTAGCCACCGAATAACTCGTCCCCTCCCAGTCCCGAAAGTGCCACGGTCGCGCCAGATTCCTTAACTGCTTTAGAGACGACGTACGTGTTAATGCCATCCATCGTTGGTTGGTCAAGTGCTCCAAGAGCATCGGGTAGTGCTGAGATTAAGGACTGTTCACTCAGCCTTATTTCACAATGATCTGTATTGAATTTGGTTGCGATGGCCTGCGAATGTTCTGACTCAGTGAACTCCCGCTCAGAAAAAACAACGCTAAATGTTCGCGGTCGTTCGGACGTTACTTGACTCATCAGCGCAACAGTCGCGCTGGAGTCCATCCCTCCTGAAAGAAAAATACCCAGAGGTACATCACTGACGAGATGTTGCTTCAACGAGTCTTCCAGGCGGCGGCGAAGTTCAGCCTTCGCTTGCTGTCTGGAACTCGCGCGAGTGTTAGTGCGACCAATCTTGAAACTTACGACATCCAGGCCGAGTTGGGACTCAGACTTCTCAGTTACCGTCAAACAAGTTGCCGGCATTAACGACCAGACGTTATTCACAATCGTCAGTGGCGCTTGAACTGAGCCAAATTCGAGAAGTGATGATAAGCCGGATAGACTCAGTGTTCTTGGAACCAAGTCACTCGCCAGAAGCGCTCTTACCTCCGACGAAAACATAAACATGTTCGACGCTATCGTTGATGAGGTTGCGCTAAGTGGTTCGCTTGAGCCAAAGAAACAATAGAGCGGTTTGATCCCAAATTGGTCGCGCGCCAGGACCAGTGAGCGCTTGTTTTGATCCCAAATCGCCAGGGCAAACATTCCGCGCATGCGTGCGAAAGCATCCACGCCCCACTTCCGATACGCTCGCAACACCACCTCGGTGTCAGTGTTTGATCTCCATGGGCCAAACTCATCGCCTAGTTCACTTCGAAGTTGGCGATAGTTGTATGTTTCACCGTTATAAGTGAGCCAGTTTCCCGTCTCCGGATCATGCATCGGCTGGTGACCTGCAGAACTCACATCGATGATGGCTAATCGCGTATTTCCCAGGCTAACGCTGATGGATTGGTCTGGTGCAAACGCAGCGGCGTTAATGTTCACCATTCCGCGATCATCCGGCCCACGATGGCGCAGCGCAGAGTTCATTCGAGACACAAATCTGCTCAATTCTTCTTTGCACTGCGATTTTGATAGCTTAATGATTCCCGAGATGCTGCACATAACTCACGTAGTCCAGGCCGACACGACTTGAGCTGAATACTGCTTGAATCGGCTCGCACCATGCTCGAGGCTGTGATTGGCAACACTCTGTTGAGCTTCTTGCGAGAGCTGCGCGAATTTAGACGCCGGCATGATTACTGCCTCGCGCATTGCATTGAAGAGAGCATCACCGTCGCCAGCAGGTATTAGCCAACCATTCCGACCCGCTTCAATAAACTCGAGCGCCGCGCCAGTTCGGTCCGTCGCAATAACAGGCAAACCCGACGCTAAACCTTCGGGAACAACCATTCCCCATCCGTCATAATGCGACGGCACACAGAGCACGTCGCTGGTTGCGTACTGCGGCATCAACTCTGACCAATCCACAAAACCGACGAATTCGACAGCGGATTCAACTTGACCAAGTGTTCTTCCAAGTGAGCTGCGCAACGGACCATCCCCGACTATTCTTAACCGTGCGTTGTGACCTTCCCTCAGCAACCGCATGAAAGCGTTCGCCAGAAGATCGATCCCTTTTCGTTTGATTAGCGAGCCGGAAAACAGGAATGTTTGGGCATTTGCGCCGTTGCGTGAGTTCAGCGTGTCTCGAAAACGTTGAAGGTTCGAAAAGTACGGAAGGTTGAAGTATTGCCGTTGTGAACCAAACTCAGAACGATATGTATCTACTGCAAACTTGCCGATCCCCCAGATCGGAGCCGCGGATGAGTGAAGCCAGCGAAGGTTTCGCATTCGAAAGAGTCGACCTGCCCATTCGGGCTTTCGTAATCCGGGCCGCTCACCCCAAAAACACCACGGGCGCATTGACCTTGCGCGCTCTTCGATCAACGCCGTGGCGAAGGGATGATGGTAATAATTGAAGACGACCAGATCAGCATTAGCGTGGCGTCGTCGCGCTTCAGTGAAGCAAGATGGCCCATCGCCAAGTGAAATGGCGTCGTGACAGATCGGCACCTCCTTCCATTGACGCGAAGGATCTCGACGTCTCAAATAGATGACCTGAAGTGAGTTCTCTTTGTCTTGAGCGATCTCATTTAGGATTTCAACCTGATACGGTGAGGGAATGTCTGTCAGAACGGAGATTTTCAAGTTATAGCGGTGCGGCTTCTAGACGCCGTTAGTCATTATCGTTTGTTTCGTCCCTGGACACTAATCCACGAAACCACACTAACTAACAGGAACAAAAGCCAACAGTAATCCGAGTCAATACATTACGCACGTGTCGCACTGAAGAATCGTGAAAGGAAGACCCACACCAGCACTACATAACTCACAAGCAGCAAATCCAGCATTGAGCGGAGTCCGGCAAACAGAGCCATCACTACGATGCTATAAACGAGAAGAGTCGCAACGGTGCCACTGCGGCTTAATAATCCATTCGCCATCGCTGCAATGCGTCCATAGAACCAACCACCGATTGCAATCCCGAGGAAGCCGAAAGACATGTAGAGTTCGCCGATGACCGAATACGAATACGAAACACCTTCGACGCCAAGAGCCGTAGGCAAGTCAAACCCCGGATCCACGGGCTTCCCAGGCCAAAAAACTCGCGGGATCGGTCGAACGATTACGTAGATGATGTACCGGTGGTAAACGTATGGAAACGATTTTGGAATCAACTGAATTACCTGACAAAGTCTGTAAAAATTATCGTCGACGCGAAGATACTGTTCCTCGAACATCGCTTGCTTCTCGTTCAAACCACTAGCTGTCTGATTCCGCTGACCAACCAGGACTCCTAACCCCACATTGCGATACTCGAGCATGATCTGAAGTGCAATCAATAATGCTGCAACCGAAATCACACTGACGACAACTTGTTTCACTCTCAGTCGTGGTTGACTGAGCACCCAGAAAACCAGAGCCATGCCCAGAATCACACCTAACACTCTGCGACTGCCACTTTGAGCAATAAAGAGCGTCATTATTCCCGACATCACCACGCACGCGAGAGTACGCACGTTGCGCCATCCCACGTAGCGAGTGAGTATGATCGTAAAAACCGGAAGCAGATAACCAAAGTATTGCAAGTGATCCAGAAATGCGTCCCAACCTCCCAGTTGTCCCCTGCCCCAGGGCGCCGCCCATCGCTCCTGGCCCGCGTAAGAAAACATCTGCACGAGATCGAAATTGCACGGAATAGCAAACCGCAACATGCCAATCAGAAACGACATGACCGCAGCAGCGAAGTAGGTATTGGTGGTAAAGTCTCGAGACACTGACTTGATAATAAAACCAGGCGGGGACCATGGACGTCGCAAGGCACCTAACCACGCCGCGGAACAAAAGACGCCTATTGCGATAAAGCCGCCGGCGATTTCTGAAGGGTCTATTGAATCCATGGCATAAACGCCCTGCAACAGATCGAGGAGTAGCCAATAGATCGGGGCCAGTGCCAGTAGACAGTCAGCTCGCAGGGCGGCCTTAGGATTTGGAACGACAAACACCAAAGGCGTTATTAGAAGACCCAGTGTCATCGCCAACGCCGAATAAAAAAGTGCTCCAGGTGTTCCCGAGTTAGCCGGAATCAGAAGAACGGCGAACAGCGTGCCCAAACCTGTTATTGCTATAGCCACGACCGAAGTCGCGATCGCCCGGCTCGGAGCGCTAAAAGCTAGTCTGCGGCGTTCGTAATAGGCAGCTGAGGCCGATTCCATGTCAGGTCTTAAGTAATGATGAGCTCAATGCCTTCAAGGTGCATCGCTCGGGCACACACGATTGGTCGGACATTCTCTGAAGACTTTGGGGATCATGAAGTAGGCGCAACAGGGATGCAGCAATCTCTTCAGCGCTGACCTCTGCTATCCTCAATCCATTGACGCCATCGAGAACCACCTCACCACAATGCCGAGAAGCCACAATCGGCAATTTCCATGACTGTGCTTCCAATTGTGTTAACCCAAACCCATCAGAGTGAGTGGGAAACACGAATAGGTCTGCGGCCTTGTAGTGTTTCGCGACTTCACTTCGAGGAGAGATACCAATCCACTTGATTGAACTCAACGCGCTAATTGTTCCAGCGATTTCATACTGGACGGGACCAACAAACGAAAATTCAATCGGCTCTTCTATTAACTTTTCCGCGGCAGCCAATAACTCGAGAACGCCTTTCCTTACGTTGATCTGACCCAGGAACAAAACTCTCATAGGTCGTTCTTTGGTAAAGACCGATGGATATCGACGATTGAAGGCGACGGCTTCGTTGTTCGGCTCAAAAGCAAGTGGCAATACTGCGAGTTTTTTGTAAGGAACTCCTTCATTTAGTAGTGCGGCTCTCGACCAGTCGGAGTTAACAATTATCTGATCAGCCAACTCGCATTCTACTCGCCAAGCGTCCCAATACTCTGCCGGCGCGGGCTTCCACGTATGTCGAAGATCGGCGGCCTCATGTAACTCTCCAACAAGGCGCTCTTCAAGTGGCCCAGGATCGATTTGACTTAACACGGTGGTCCATGATCGCTCTTTAGCAAAGCTGAACAATTTGGCTGCGGCATAACTGTATGCGAAGACCTTAATGCTTCTGTCGCCAATTGTCTTTGCAACTCGCGCGAGTTCGGCCAGTGCGAAGTCTTGAAACCTTGCATTTCTCCGCTGAATCAAACGCCAGCCATTGCGTCCCGATAATCGTGATTTCAATTCGAACGCAGCGACGGAAAGGTTGTCGCTTTGCACTTTCGCGTTTCTGAGATCCGGGTGATAACGATCAGAAAAACCATTCTTCATAGTCTTCGATGCGGCGCCGGGCGCTAACCAGAAATCCGTTATCAGTTCAGACAACAATCCGGTACGGTTAATTGCACGTGGCACGGCATAGTGCTCACGAGCACCGAGCTGACAGCAGATCCAAGGTACCGACGCTTTGTCTCGGAGCATCAAGATTAGAAGGTCTGCTGGAGCGGAGCTCGCCTGAGTGCTAAGTAGGATCTGATGCTGCTATGGTTAATGCGCATCTTGTAGCTTTCATGTGCTCTCAAGTGCGAAGGAATCATCAACAAACCTTGTCCGATGCCGCGCCAACGTCCGTGGCTCGCCAACCACCACACCCGGTTCGCACATTGAAAGATTCCTAGAGGCCACAGCGACGGTGGATAACGCAGGTAAGCCAGAAGGGCGAGATTCGCAATACTATTTCTTGTGACCTCCGGATCCGCGTGTCGGTGTAAGTTTGTGTCGTGGAAAACGCGAAGCCACCTCGTTCGCAGGATTCGTCCTCCCCGTGCATGAAGGCGTAATGCGAGATCTGATTCCTCCATGCCATAGGCGATTGCCAAAGGAACGTATCCTCCGGTCGCGAGGAAAGCTTGTCGTTTGTAGACGCATGCACCACCTGTAAAGTCCGCGCACCATTCCGCCGACGGAACGTCTGCTTCAAGATGTTCACCAGGGTGATAAAGCGAAGCGCAGAGGATTGAGGCTTGCGGAAATTTTTGGAAAAGTTCCAAAGCGCGCGCGAAGTAAATTGCGTCAAGAGGATACGAGTCGTCGTCGAAGCTCGCCACGATGTCGTTGGCCGCTGCTTGAATAAGTGTGTTACGGCCACCCCCAGGTCCGACATGGTCAGTGCTCACGAGCGTCTTAACGGTCGGGTAGATTTTACTGATCGAGTCAGCGCACTCTTTTTGGTTCTGATCGATGTGTACGATTATTTCGTTGGGAGTTGGATCGCAGCGCCGAATCGCATTCAAAGTAGCTAAAGTTTGAGCGATCCTCGTGTGTGCCGTAACAATTGCTGTAATCGGTACGCGGTTACTCAAGCTAATTGACTGACTGCCGGTCGCAATACTCGGGACTCTTCCAGGCGGCTTCGCAGAATGCCAGCTAGCACTTTTGCGCCACTGTGATTCGGATGGAAGCCATCACGATAGAACAACTCTGAGTAACTATTTAATGAAGAGACTTCCGCGCCCCAATCGAGGAAGTTCACGTCAAATCTCGTCGCTAAGTCGCGCAGACTATTCGTCACCTCGCTAAAATAATGTAACGAACCAGGAAACATCGTGTCATCGACGGGTAGTAATCCAAGCACGAGGATCTGCTTCGCTGAACCGCACAATTGTGATAGGAGTTCCTCGTATCGCTTCGTAAATGCGTCTGACCCAACCAACGGCTGTCCTGCTCGCATCGCAAGAAACCTTCGCCGCGCAACTTGTTTGGCTCGATCAATGGAGCGTTGTTTGGCTTGACGCCACCACGTAGAACTGAAATAGCAGCGTGGATCGAGGCTTGAATAACTGCGCCATGACTGCGGCACCCAAAAAGGCCAATCACCGTCCATGATCATAGCCGGACGAATAATGCTTTCCAGACTTCCCCTGAAGATAATTACCCACTCAGGTTGAAGATTCTTAACGAACGGTATCCAGGCAAAATCGTCTTCGATCGTTCGCCCCTCACATGCAAGATTCCAAATCCACAAAGCGGGATCAGCAGGAGTTTCAGTATCTAAGAATCCGGCAACATTAAAATTGACGAAACGATCAAACGCATCCACTTCCCTCAATCTTATGTGATGGACTGCGCGAAAATTACTGTCGGCGTCAACTCGCAAACACTTAACTAATTCACTGACGTGACTGATACGTTGAGATCCGATCCCCTCAGTAAGGCTGTCGCCAAGAAAAACCCAATTGTGCGGAATCGAATCTGTCCGCATCTTTCCGCTGTCTAAACAAGACGCGCAACGACTGCCTGGTGGTCTCTCCAAAATGGATACCAGGATCGGTTGCGACCAATAAGGCGCCGCACCGGCTCAAGCAAATGAACGCGCCACCACGCAGTGAATCCCGCACTTGATGGATGTTCACATCTCTTCCAGGCGACGATTTGAAATCCATGATCTTCCAGGACCCTTCGAAGCCCGGCCTCCGAAAATATTGAGACGTGACCACACCACTTAAGGTAAGACCATTGCGGACCCGCAATGCGTGCCGGTAATGAAGTCGAATCACCGGTAAGTACCAGTAAGAGACCACCAGGTTTCAGCTTTGTCTTGAGGGCCTCCAGAAAGGCGTGCGGTTCTGCAATATGTTCAATGACGTCAAGAGCTGACAATAAATCCACTCTGCATGATGGTGGAAGATCGGCCAACGTGCCGCACAAGACTTTCAGATTCTTCTTTCGCGCAAGTTCCGCTCCTGCTGTGCTTGGTTCTAGACCTTGCTTAGACCAGCGTGCTGACATACTCGCCAAAAACAAACCATCACCACATCCAACATCCAAGATCTCATTCCCCGGTGTGTGTTCCTCAATCAGTCGTTCAAGCCAACGATAGAATTCTTTGTACTTTTCTTCGTTCGGCGGCGTTTCAAAGTAATCATTCACCAGGTGCTGATAAGCACGAGTAAGAACTGCGTCATCACTCCTCATGTCCTTTGCCCACAAGCATCCGCAATCAGAGCATTGATCCAATCGCAACTCGGGTAACTGTCGTCGAAAATCAGAACTTAGGAAGGGTTCGTCGAGATCTTCCGTCGAAGTCGCGAAAAACTGCCTCATGCTTCCGTTGCAAATCCGACATTTCATACGAACATAAAGGTACCAGCCTTAAACAAACGCTGATTGAAACTCTGTTGCCAACGTTCTCAAATTAAACTCGGTCGCCAGGGCAAGTCTGACACCTTCATCATTATGCGAACCGGTAAGTTTGCCTTCTGCCCACTGCTTTACGAAAGCATCAAGTTCCGGGCCATCGATAGTTGATAAACGAGGATTTAGGTCATATCGCTCCGCGACTCGAAAGACCGCCGAATCTTTTGGCGCGTGCACCAGCATTGTCTTTCCAGATGCCAGGTATTCCGGTAACTTCGTCGGCAGTGAATACAAAGAGATTCGAGTTGCCTTCCGAGAAAATGCTAAGGGGAGATAGAGCAGATCAGTATTCCGCATCGCCTCTAGACAATCTGAATGCGATCGCCTGCCCAGCATTCGAACTACCGTCAACTGGTTCAATGGTCTTGCGTATTCGTCTGCAACG
>PSRF01000262.1 GCA_003175865.1 Blastocatellia bacterium | reverse complement strand
GTTGTCTGCTTTGCGATAGTCGCTTCGTTGTTCTTCAATCAAGACCTGACTCTTGTAGCGAGTAACAATCTTGTCGATTAGGAACGACTGCATGTTAATCCAATAACATATTGTGTCGTCCGAGTTGAATTTCACTTCTACCATATAATCGTTACCTTTACTCGTCGTAACATAGTCTTTGTTTCTCCAAAGCGGGTTTTAACTGCTGGTGTTTAATTGGCAGTCGAACGACGTAACGATCTTTCGTTCAATCGTTCGCGCATCGTCAAGGTTCTACATTCGAGAAAATGCTTGAGACTCCCAAGAAGGCATCTGTCGGCGATATAGAAGGAAAAATCAGATCGAATGTTAACGATTTTGTATGTAGTAAGCCAGCATTTTGTACCTGATGGGATAAAGATGATCGAGAGTGAATTCGGAATCAGTTTGAAGCGCAAGCGTCTGACTGCTAACATTCGCACTCGTCATAGACTTTTTGTCGTCCTCTTGCGTTTTCAAAAATGAGCCATTTCAGAAAAGCATTTCTTATCTCTGCTCTTTTGGTTGTATTCGCAGTTCAGTGTCTTCTCGCTCAAGCGCAATCGATCGACCCGAGCAAGCCCACACCCATTCGCAACAACACCCTCAATGGCAAAATCGCTGCTCGTGATCTAGGTGACTCGCGTCTGACTGATCACTATTACGCGTTTACGGGTACGCCTGGCGATTTACTCATTACTATTCAGAGTCGGAATTTGAACGGTGATGTCGACGTATTTACCGCGACTACGCTTCGCCCTTTGCTGAAAGTAACGCTTTATGCGGAAAGCCCCGCGCCAGTCACGAAGGGAATCTACCTTCGTCGTCGCGAGGATTTAATTCTGCGTGTTGAAGCGCGTTCTCCGAATGACGATGAAGGGAGCTATCAATTTTTCTTTGGAGGCTCATTTGAGGCGATAGCGGGCGGCGAGGACGAATCGGAATCACAGGCTGAAACTGCAGCCAATCCAAATGCGACTGGCAGGCGAGGGAACCGTGTTAATTCAGTTGGTGCTCGTATTGCAGAACCAGAACCATCGCCCGCTGAAGTGGCAGCAACTCCAACGCCTGAACCAACACCTGAAGCAGTACCGACTGAAACGCCTGCACCCAAACCTACGGCAAGAAAGACAACAACAACTCCACCTGCAACGGCACGCTCGCGACGCCCTGTGTCACGGCGAACGACTACAGCCGCAAAACCGAAGCCAACTCCTGACGCCGAGGCCAAGAACAACGAGGAGGCGGCCAAACCAACAGAAGAAAAACCGAAAGAAGAATCCGCCGCGGGTGAACCAGAAGTTGCGACTACTACGCCTCCGAGACCTAAATCACGTCGAAACACCACTGCGCGCAGTGGAACTACGGCTCGACCTGTAAGGACTCAACCTGCCAAGCCTGCTCCCGCAGAGTCGGAGCAACCTGATGTTGGACCACGACTGATCATAGAAACGAATGATGGCACGCTTATCAATCGTTCGATGAGTACGGTGAAGCGAGTAACAGTGGAAAACGGGTTGATTGTAATACTAGGCAAGGACGGAAAGTTTGATCGCGTTCCTTTGGCGAATGTTGTGAAGATGACAATCCAACCACAGTAATAGCTTGTCCGTCGTCAGTGGTCAATCGTCCGTTGTTCTCGTGGTCTCTCAAACCAGGAGAACCACTGACAACGAACCACTGACAACAGACTTAGTTATTTTCCTGATTTGAGAGTGGCGAGTTTTTCGCGGAATTGAGGTAGGTCCTGACTGTTGGGATCCACTTTCTCGAGTTTCGCAATCGCATCCTCCGCGGCTTTCACATCACCTTTTTGCAGCATTGCATACGACAAACCCGACAGGACCATTACATCGTCGTCCTTGATCTTTATAGCCGCACGGTACCACTTTTCAGCAACGTCGTAATGACCAGCATCAAGGTTCGCCACGCCCAACATTACTATTGTTTGATAGTCATTTGGCTTTAGCTGATTTGCTTTTAGCAGATACTCAATAGACTGATCGTATCTTTGAATCTGGTAGTACAGTTCCGCAGCTTTGATCTGCGCATCAAAGTTCTTAGGTTCACTCTTTGCCTTTTCGAGCGACGCCGTTACCTCAGCTTGCATGCCGCCGCCGTTCGCAGCTCCCGGCTGATTGCCCGCGATGGGTGGATGATCTGCCGGCAAAGTTTGATTTACGCCTCCGGTTGGCGCTGACGCAACCATCTTCTGACTCATCGAACTCGCCAGCATAAAGCCACAAATGAAGCCAAGCAGAATGCCAATGATTGCAAAAAGGAGATTGTCTCTGGTCATGTTTGTCGGATGAATTTATTTCTGATTAAGCTTTGCTTTTGCTTCATTGATTCTCGACGTGACGGATTGCGCGACGTCCGAACCGGCGGGGACTTTATCGACCACTTGCTGCCAATATTCTATCGCCTTCTTGTAATCATTAGCCTGGAAGGCAGCAGTGCCTGAGAGTTCGAGTGCTTTCAAATTATTTGGATCGAGTTTCAGCGCCTTTGAAATAAACTCCATCGGCTTGCCTTGCAGCTGTCGACCGGAAGCCATCGCAGTCGCGAACGCATACTCAGCCCACAGGTCAGCGTTGTCAGTGATGATCGCAGTTGCTTTGCCGTAAGCTTCCGCCGCTTCTGGCCAGCGTTCCATGGAACTATAAGAACGCGCAAGCATCTGCCAGCCCTCTCCGTCCGATGGATTACTCTCAAGGCGTTTGGCGAGCGCAGCGACGTTAGCTTCAATTTGTTGTTGCGATCGACCATCGTCGACCATTCCCGTCTGAGTTTCAACTGGAGCTTGCGCTGCTTTGGAGATGCCTTTTGGTTCGCCAACTTTCAAATAGAAAAGGACTGCGATGAGAGGGATACCCAGTGCGACTACATAAACTGTGCTGCGACTCTGCTGTTTCGCCTTAACTTTGGAGTTGTTGTCGCTGGCCTTAATGTCTTCCAACAATCGTCGTTGAATCTCTTGTCGATCCTGCTCGTACTGTTCACCGCTTACGATGCCATTTGTCAAATCAGATTCGAGCTCAGACAGTTGATCTTTGTAGATTGCAATGTTTGCCTGACGACGTTCTTCATCGCTTTCGTTGGTCTTAGTTGACCGTTGTAGCAGCGGAGGCAAGACAAAACTCAGCGCGATCAAGATCAAACACCCGCACAAAATCCAAAACAGAATCATGTAGTCTCCTTTCCAGATTTTGATCCGAGCAGTTCTTCAACGGCCCGTTGCTCGTCTTGGGTTAAAGGAGCGTCAGAAATTAGTTCGCGCCGAGTTTTTACATAGCGAAACAGGATAGTCAAACCGGCGAGCAACAGAACAAATGGTCCGAACCAAAGCAAATATGTTCTTGGTCCAACCACAGGGCGATACAGCACAAATTCCCCGTAGCGTTGAGTCAGGAAGTCGATAATTTCTTTGTCGCTTTTGCCGGCGCGGATTTGAGCCCGGATTTCTCGACGAAGATCTTCAGCAAGATCTGCGCGTGAATCCGCTAGCGTCTCATTCTGACAAACAAGACAACGCAATTCCTGAGAAAGCCTGTTCAGGCGTTTTTCAACTTCCGGATCTGTGCTGAGTGGTTCTGCCTCTTTTGCGATTAGACGAGGGACAAAACACGAGAGCGCAAGAAGGACGAGGAGCAACCGAACACCGTTAACCAAATGCTTGGACCGCAGGAGTCCGCGGCTGCTAGCTTCGCTAAAGTCGACTCTAATTGAATCAGCCCACATCTTGCCCCGCATCTACTTACTCCCCTGCCTGTTCAACTCCTGGGCCAGTGGAAGAATTTGTTTGTTCCAGACATCCTGCGTCACTGGACCGATTTGTTTGAAGCGGATAACTCCGTTCTGATCGATCAGATAAGTTTCAGGCGCACCATAAACGCCGTAATCAATCGCGACTCGTCCGTCCAGATCAGAGACACTCAACACGTACGGATCGCCGTTCTGTGAAAGCCATGACAATGCATCCTCGCGACGATCTTTCCAATTCAAACCATAAATCGGAAGTGCGCCTGATCGTGCGTAACCGACCAGCAAAGGATGTTCATCAGCACAAGTAACACACCATGATGCCCAGACGTTCAGAAGCCAAACTTTCCCTCGCATGTCTGCAGCAGAAAAAGTTTTCGACGGCTCTCGTAGCTGCGGTAGGTTGAAATCAGGTGCGGCTTTATTGATGAGCGGCGAGGGAACTTCGTGTGGATCCTTCCCGAGACCAATTGCCAGAAAGACGACAAGAACAATGAAAAGCACTAGTGGAATGAGATAGCGAACCATACTTCTTTACTCAGTCTCCACAGCCACAGTCGCAGTTGACGGGACGGCGGCCGCAGTCTGCTTTGCTTTTGCCGCCTCACGTTCTTTGCGCGCCGCGAGTGCATAACGTCTATCACTAAGCGCGAGTCCACCACCCATCGCCATCAACAAAGCGCCACCCCAGATCCAATCGACAAATGGTTTGTAATAGACACGCACGCTCCACGCGCCATTCTCAACTGGCTCGCCAAGTGAAACGTAGAGGTCGCGTAACAGCCCAGTGTCGATCGCGGTCTCGGTCATGACATTACCGGTCGCTGTATAGTTACGTTTCTCGGGATACATGCGGTTAACTTCAGTGCCGTTCTTCGTGACAATTATCTCCGCACGCGCCGCTTGATAATTTGGACCAGTGACATCGGAGACTCCGTTGAACTGGAACTCGTAACCGCCGGCGTGCACCGTATCGCCAACACCCATACGAACGTCCTGTTCGGATTGATAACCCGTGACGAGCGTGACGCCAACAATGAAGACGGCGACACCAAGGTGCGCGAGCTGCATTCCGTAGTAACTGCGACTCTGGTTCTTAATCTTTTGAAAGACGCCCAGTTGCCCACCTGCGAGTCGTACGCGTTCCCAG
Source organism: Blastocatellia bacterium (assembly GCA_003175865.1). Lineage (GTDB taxonomy): Bacteria > Acidobacteriota > Blastocatellia > Pyrinomonadales > Pyrinomonadaceae > PSRF01. Next base: position 1,584 of record PSRF01000262.1, on the reverse strand, counting down.
ATATTCAAGAAGACTGTCGTTACAATCCAGATCGCCAGCATCAGCCCGAGACTTGCGAGTGCTTTCCACTGACCAAGTGCGAAGGGAAGTGCAGCGGCTGAGGCGAGACTAATCACAAATGCCCAACGGAGGCGGGTTGCTAACTCAGGCAGGCTAGCTTTCTTCCACTTTGCGATTGGTCCGATGCCCATCAAAAACATTGCCGGTGCCATCAGCGGAACGAAAACAAGATTGAAGTACGGTGGACCAACTGACAATTTCGCCATGCCGAGGGCGTCGACGATGAGGGGATAAAGTGTACCGAGTAGAACGGAACCGGCAGCGACGGTCAACAAGACATTATTTGAAAGCAGCAACGACTCACGGGAGATAACATCAAACTTCCCGCCGAGTCCTACTTGCTTGGCGCGCCACGCATAAAGCATCAACGAACCACCAATTACGAAGGCAAGAAATGCAAGAATGAAAATGCCACGCTTGGGATCGGTAGCAAATGCGTGAACTGAAGTTAGAACACCAGAACGAACGAGGAACGTTCCTAGAAGACTGAGTGAAAACGCGGAGATTGCCAGCAACACCGTCCAGCTCTTGAATCCGCCTCGTTTCTCAGTAACTGCTAAAGAGTGAATCAACGCTGTACCGACCAGCCAGGGCATGAACGAAGCATTCTCGACCGGATCCCAAAACCACCATCCACCCCAGCCGAGTTCGTAGTAAGCCCACCAGCTTCCGAGTGCGATACCACAGGTTAAAAACATCCAAGCGACGGTGGTCCATGGGCGTGACCATCTGGCCCAAGTAGCGTCGAGCTTACCACCGATTAAGGCCGATATTGCGAACGCGAAAGCAACCGAAAAGCCGACGTAGCCCATGTAAAGCATCGGTGGGTGCGCAACCATCGCTGGATCTTGTAGCAGTGGATTTAAATCACGACCATCTATGGGTGCGGGCAGGATTCGCGTAAACGGATTTGACGTTGTCAGCATGAAGAGCAAAAAGCCAACGCTGATAATGCCCATCACGCTCAAGACGCGAGCGACCATGTCTTCAGGCAAGTGACCACTAAATAGCGAGACAGCAACTGTCCAAACGCCGAGCATAAGGGTCCAGAGAAGTAGTGAACCTTCATGGGAGCCCCAAGTCGCAGCGAGCCTGTAATGCAAAGGCAGTTGACTGTTTGAATTCGTCGCAACGTTCAGAACAGAGAAGTCGTTGTTGATGAATGACCACGCGAGACAAGAGAAGGCAATTGCCACAAAGATGAATTGTGCTTGACCTGCTGGTGCTGCCAGAGCAATCCAGTTGCGATTACCTCGCGAAGCACCAATCAATGGCAACGTTGCCTGGGTTAAGGCGAGTAGGAGCGCAAGTATGAGTGCGAATTGGCCTATCTCTGGAATCATCGTTTAGGTTTGGGATTTTACTTCCGAATCCTCTGTTCGTTCTATTCATGATTTATCATTTATCAGCTTTCATTTTTCATTTGATAGATGGCGGTTCGTTATTTTGTAATGGTTCGAACTTGGTATTCATCAAATGAAAAATGAAAGCTGATAAATGATAGGTTTCTGAATACCAGTTCAT
>PSRF01000431.1 GCA_003175865.1 Blastocatellia bacterium | reverse complement strand
GTTGTGGACGAGGTTCATACCTTCAACGCTAATACCGTCTTGAACGTTCGTTACGGGTTCAATCGGTTTATCCGTGGTTCGGATGCCCCTGAAGGTCAATACGGGATCGATCTCACCACGCTTGGTTTCCCCTCTTCCTTTAACAATTCTGTAAACGAGGGCATAAGACGCTTTCCACGTTTTGACTTCAATTGCACTTCCTGTACGGGTGCAACGGTCGGTAACGGCCACACGAATGAGTTTCGTCCTGTCGGCAGCCATTTCGCAACAGCAGTATTGAACCGAACATTCGGTCTTCATTCGTGGCGATTCGGTGGCGAGATGCGAATCTATCGCGAGGACGACAGCTTCAAGAGTAATCAGCAATCGGGCCAGTTCATCTTCGATAACACCTACACGCGAGTTGGTAGCGCTAGTAGCGCCGACGTTGAGGGATTGCAGGCTTTCGCCGCTTTCTTGCTTGGCTATCCAACGACAATGCAAATCGTCCGCGCGTCAGATTATTCGGAGTATTCGAAAACCTGGGGTTTCTTTGCCCAGGACGATTGGCGTATTTCGTCAAAGCTTACGTTGAATCTCGGATTACGCTGGGAATTTGAGCAGGCCTTAACTGAGAGACAGAACAAGAGCATCTCCGGTTTCGACCTGGCTTATACCCAACCGTTCCAGACTCAGGCCCAGACTAATTACGGATTGATTCCTGCGAACGATGTTCTTAGAACCACTTATGGTCTAAGTAATATAACGACCAAGGGCGGTCTGATGTTTGCGGGCGTAGACACCGGCAGTGGTGTTTACAACACCCCAAAGAATGGTTTCTTGCCACGATTGGGCTTTGCCTATCAATTCAACGCAAAGACCGTATTTCGAGGTGGGTTTGGCCTCTACCAGGGCTTCCTCGGTGAACGACGCGGAGACGTCATTCAACCAGGTTACACACAAACTACGGTACAAGCTTTGACTAGTGGTCCTAACGGAGCGCCGCTGCCAACTCTGATTTCGGATCCTTTTGTTAGTGGAATTACCGAACCAAGTGGCAATACTTTGGGACGACAGACGGCTTTGGGACAAGGGATTAGTTTCTTCAATCAGGATCCAAAAGTAGCGAAACAAGCTCGCTGGACCTTCGGAGTTCAACGAGAACTCTGGGGTGGCTGGTTCGCTGAGGCAATGTATCTTGGTGATTATGGTTACGACCTTGAAATCACCCGAAACATCAATGCCCTCCCGAATCAGTTCTTAAGCCTCGATACTCTGCGTACTACCGCGATGGGTACAAACAATTCGCAACTTACCGCTACAGTGCGGAATCCGTTCTGCACCACTGTTACTGTTGTTAACGGCGGTAATACCTGCACCAGTACCTTGTATACAGGTGCGGGCCCCACGATTTCGCGCCGTACGTTACTCACTCCGTTTCCGGAGTTTGGCGCTATCAACACAAGCAATAACGACGGTAAGAGTTGGTACAATTCAGTTCAGTTCACTCTGGACAAGAGATTTAGTAAGGGTTATGGACTCCAACTCGCCTATACCTACTCCAAGTGGCTGCAGGCTACAGAATATCTAAATGCAGCCGACCCGAGCCCGACGAAGATGATATCGGATCAGGATGTGCCGAATCGGTTCTCGGCAAGTTATTTCTATGAGCTGCCATTTGGAAAAGGACAACGCTTTGGCTCGCAGATGAACAAATGGGCGGATGCGATTGTCGGTGGTTGGCAGATTCAAGGTACGTACACCTATCAATCAGGCTTCCCAGTCAGCTTCGCTAATGATGCGTTCTATCTTGGAGGTAATATCGCACTCCCGAAGAGTGAGCGCTCTGTGAGCAAATGGTTCAACACGTCAGCGTTCGTTAACATTTTAGGAGCGACGCCGACCTGCCCGGCCTTCCCGAATGGTAGTGCGAACTGTGCGACCCCAGTGGATCACCTTCGCACGTTGCCGCTCCGGTTCTCCGACGTACGAATCGATGCGATCAACAACATGGACGTTGGTTTGCGCAAGGACGTCCACCTGAGAGAGCAGATGAAACTGCAATTCCGTGTGGAGTTTGTTAATGCGTTGAACCACCCCCTCTTCCCCGGCCCAGTGGTGAATCCATCGTCGGCAACTTTTGGTCAGGTGACAGCCTCGAACCAGAATAACTACGCGCGACGCGCCCAACTGTTGATGAAGTTTATCTTCTAAGTCGGCGTTGTAGCTGTTTCACTTCCAAGGGATTGGGTAACGAAAGTTATCCAATCCCTTTTTCATTGGCTACACGACAAAAATCTGACTAATCGGTGTAATCTGAGGATGTCCTGGTTCTGATTTGAGCCTCTATGCTGACACGTCGTGGATTCATCGAAAGCCTATTTGGTTCAATTGCCCTTACTCCCTCGCTAAGCCATTTCTGCAAACTCAATTCGGAATTGTTGCGCCAGAGTTCCATCGATCGAGTGGAACTGGTAAAGCGACACAATCCCCGAGCCACAAAACTTGACCCACTCTCCCCGTTTAGCATCGGCAATGGAGAATTTGCGTTCACAGCTGACATTACAGGCTTGCAGACTTTCCCTGATGAATACGAAAACGCGATGCCGCTCTGCACGTTATCGCAATGGGGTTGGCACACCTCGCCCAAACCTGACGAACTCAACAACAAAACTTTGCGGTTGAAGCAGTACGAAACTCACGGTCGCAAAGTTGGTTATCACACGAGTTCCGAAGGACAACCCGAACTTTTTAACTGGCTTCGCGAGAACCCACATCGCCTACATCTTGGTCGCATCGGACTTTGTCTCTTCGACAACGCCATCAGCAGAATCAAGTTCGATGCGGTATCTAACATCGAACAACGTTTGGATATTTGGCGCGGTGTTTTGCTGAGCAAATTTGAACTCAATGGCAGACCGGTGAGTGTCACCACCGCAGTACATCCAGAGATAGACCTCCTGGCGGTCAATATTGAATCGCCATTGCTCAAGAGTGGATTGGCAGTCTCATTTGCTTTCCCCTACGGATCGCCGGCAATGAATGCCGCGAGTTGGTCTGAGCCAACGAAACATCAGACGTCTTTAACGAGAGTCGGCCGAAACTCGGTGATTCTCGTGCGCTCACTCGACAAGGATGCCTACTCGATTGCAATCGACTGGGACGGCAATGTTGTTTTCAGGCAAGCAGGAACACACACCTTTATTCTTAAATCGGCAACAGACACTCTTAAGTTTATTGTCGGGTTCTTCAATGATCGGAGGCCTGACTCTCTCCCAGGTTTTCAAGCGACGGTTACTGCCAGCGACAAACACTGGCGACGGTTCTGGAATTCTGGTGGTGTTGTTGAACTCGCTGGAAGTAACGATCACCGTGCGAATGAACTTGAGCGCAGAATTGTCCTCTCGCAGTACCTCACTGCGATTCAATGTGCAGGCAGTTTGCCACCGCAGGAGACAGGACTCACCGTCAACAGTTGGTACGGCAAGTTTCATTTGGAGATGCACTGGTGGCACGCTGCACATTTTGCGTTGTGGAATCGTCTGCCATTGTTTGAAAAAAGTTTGGCGTGGTACGAGACAATTCTTCCGAAGGCGAAACAGTTGGCCTCGTCACAGGGTTACGATGGAGTGCGTTGGCCCAAGATGGTTGGGCCGGAAGGAGATGACAGTCCGTCTCCAATCGGCCCGTTGTTGATCTGGCAGCAACCACATCCGATTTTCTACGCAGAGTTGTGTTACCAGTCACAACCGAGACGCGAAACACTGGTTCGTTATCGAGATATTGTTTTCGAATCAGCCCGGTTCATGGCTTCGTTCGCATACTTTGACACGGAGACGAAGCGATTTTGGTTAGGTCCACCCGTGATCCCTGCTCAGGAGAACCATCCACCGCAAGAGACGTGGAATCCGACGTTCGAACTCGCCTACTGGTCATACGCTTTGAAAGTCGCACAACGTTGGCGTGAACGCCTTGGGCTCAAACGAAGCGCAGATTGGGACCAGGTGATTTCAAAACTTTCGCCGTTGCCGGTGCGAGATGGTGTCTATCTCGCTCACGAAAACTGCCCTCAAACCTTTACGGAGCGAAATAGAGATCACCCATCGATGCTCGGCGCGATGTCGTTTCTTCCGGGCGACGGCGTCGATGTGGAAACGATGCGACGCACGCTAAACAAGACGTTGAAGGAATGGCGTTGGGACGAGACATGGGGTTGGGATTATCCGCTCGTCGCCATGACCGCAGCGCGGTTGGGTGAAGGGAAGCTGGCAATTGATGCGTTATTGATGTCGACCGAAAAGAATCGTTACCTGCCGAACGGTCACAACTGGCAACGTGCCAACCTGCCTTGTTACTTACCGGGAAACGGCGGGTTGTTATATGCGGTGGCGATGATGGCTGGTGGTTGGCGCGGTGCCCCCAATGAAGCACCAGGTTTTCCGGCTGACGGGACCTGGCATGTGCGCACCGAAGGATTGAGATCTAAAGAATTAGTGACGTGACGATCACTGCCACCCACAGAGTTTGCCTATCGGTGGAGTTTTGGCGATATCGACGAAGCGGCCCTCGTAACTCTTCGCGTAAAGATCGACGCTATGCTTAATGCGATTGAACAGCGAGCAGCGTGTGCTTTCATCCGTCACGCGATCCCGCAAATAGAGCATCGCATTCGCTTCGCCCCAGTATTCCCGGTCTTCCCAGATTTCAACGGGAGTGCCGCCAATCTGTTGGACCAACTGCAGCAACTCTGGATCATTAGCATTCCGCCCGTTACTCAAGAAGATCTTGTTATATTGAGGAATCAACTTAGTTTGGAGTTGGTAAAGCGTTGGATCGATCTTGCTGGTGCGATTGACATGCCCGAACTCGTGGGCGAGTTTTGTAGCGGCCAGCGTCGTACCATCGACTGTGCGCGCCGATTCGACAGGTAACAGCGAGTTCATTACTGGGAAGTAGATTGGGTTTGGATAACCTGCATCTAGGCGAGAACCAAGCGTGATCGTAGCGGCGACCAATTGTCCTGAGTCATTCCATTTATACTTGCCAGTCGTTGCCCCCTCGGCATTATCGCGAGAGATCGTTATCGTCAGTGTGAAATGATCGTTGTGTTGATAGGAGTTCCACTGACTACGACCGGCTTCGGTAGATAGAAATTCTTCTTTCCATTCCTGGTAGCGTTCGGCGTATTTGGCAGGAATGTCTTCTTTGATGCCGGAAGTGGAATCCTCAGAGGTTGTGGTATTGAGCAGTTCTTCAGAATGGTATGCGGCGAGCAGTGCCGGGTAAGCGTGTTGTGGTGATGAGGTTTTTTCTGGCGTGCGGGCTGTATAAGCAACCGCTGAAACTGTCACCATCAAAGAACTGATCAGGACGAAATTAACACCGATACGCGACGGTCTCATAGGTGAAACCCCTCAGAGTTAAATGACGCAGTCGTTGTCCGAATGTTGTGGGGCCAGTTGCTTTCCGGTGCGAAATTTTTTAAACGATTCCACTGTATAAGTCAATGATTTGATTGCAAAGCTGCGATGAAATTGTTGTGAACTTTTATTGAGCATACTGAACAACAACCGATGAGGCGCTCGGAACGTTTCAACGACCACACCGGAGCTTGGAACAACTCAAAGTAAGGGAGCATAAACCGTGGAATATAGGCAATTGGGACGTACGCCCTGGCGTGTCTCGACAATTAGTTTCGGCTGTTGGGCCATTGGCGGCGATGCCTGGGGCAATGTGGGGGAAACTGAAGCCCTTGCTGCACTTCACCGGGCAGTAGATCTGGGTGTCAACTTCTTCGACACAGCAGATGTTTACGGCGACGGTAGAAGTGAGCAACTCTTGGCGAAACTAAAGAATGAACGAAATGAAGAGATAATCATCGCAACGAAGGCAGGCCGGCGATTAAATCCCCACAACGCTGCCGGCTACACGGTAGACAACATCCAAAGATTCGTTGAGCGCAGCTTGCAGAACCTCTCGGTCGACTCGATAGATCTCCTGCAGCTTCACTGTCCGCCAACAGATGTCTACTACTATCCCGAATTGTTTGGTGGACTCGATAGCCTGGTGGCCCAGGGTAAACTGCGCTACTACGGTGTGAGTGTCCAACGTATCGAAGAAGCACTGAAAGCGATTGAATATCCAAACGTTCAGACAGTTCAAATTATTTTCAATATCTTTAGGCAGCGTCCTGCCGATCTGTTTTTTGAAGAAGCGAAGAAACATGACGTGGGAATCCTCGCTCGTGTCCCGCTGTCGTCGGGCATGCTCACCGGCAAGTTAACTTCTCAGAGTACGTTTGTGTCGACTGATCATCGCGCGTACAACCGACACGGTGAAGCATTCGATCGCGGTGAGACGTTTTCCGGCGTTGATTACGACACTAGCCTGGCTGCAGTCGAAGAGCTAAGGACGGTTGTTCCTCCAGGAATCTCCCTGACTCAATTTGCGTTGCGTTGGATTCTGATGTTCGATGCGGTGACTTGCGCAATTCCAGGCGCGAAGAACCCGGCACAAGTTGAAGAGAATGCGAGTGCTGCGGATATTCCACCGCTGTCAGAGTCGACGATGAAAGTGGTGCGAGACTTGTATGAGCGTCGCATTCGTTCAGCAGTGCATCACTTGTGGTAATGCTCAATGCCACTAACTTGAGTTTTACTACGTCCGGCTGTTTGTGGTGACCAATCAGATTCAACTCTTGCACCGTTTGACTCTAAATACTCAGAATCATAAACAAACAAAAATCTATGAAGATGAAACTAGCATTGCTTGCGCTCCTAATGCTGATAGCGTGCGCTCGAATGGAGGCAAAGCAAACCGTTCGGTCAGCAACAATCACTTTACAGTCCTCGAAATTGAAACCAGTTTCCGGAGAGGGTTCACTCAAAATAGAGGGACTCTTCTACGAAACCGCAAGCGGGAAGACTCTCCTACCGGCGTCCTTGACTGCGAAAATTTCATCCGGTGCTCATAACTGGTCAAAGCAAGTGACGACGGCTGACGGTCGGACGATCACGGTGTCGGTTACACCGACTGCGACGGATTTCAATATCAATCTCAAATCTCAACCCGATGCTGACATAGTCAAATGGGGGCTTACGATTGAGGAGGGACGAGACGAATACTTCACCGGACTGATGGAGCGTGTTGTTGATGGTCCACAGATTAGATCGTGGGAAGCCGGGATTCAGCAAGCAATGAATCTGCGGGGAGAGAAGGTCGAAATGATCGTTAAGCCAACGACTTCGATCTACGCACCCTTTTATCTGTCCTCGCGTGGTTATGCAGCGTTCGTAAAAGGTGATTGGCCTGGTTTCTATGACTTTGGTGTCACTGAGCCTGATCGAGTGAAGATTGAATTTGAAGGACCAGCGTTTGAGCTGAAGATCTACACCGCAAGTGATCCCGCCACCCTGGTACGAGCGCACGCCCTGGATGCTGGGCCACCATTCATGCCTCCGAAGTGGATGTTCTCGCCGTGGCGCTGGCGCGATGAGCATACACAGCGCACAACATATTACGACGGCACACCGGTTACAGCGCCTTTCAATTCTGAGGTGATGGAAGATGTGTTGATGATGCACGCGTTTGGAATTCCGAATGGCGTGTATTGGATTGATCGACCGTGGGGACCGGGAAAACCCTGGGGCTACGACGACTTCGAGATTGATGAACATCGGCTACCAAATTTTGGCGAGATGGTGAAGTGGTTCGAGAGTCGGAACACGAAAACCGTGTTGTGGATTGCGCCGTTTTTCCAGGGAAAGATGATGCATGAGGCGCTAGCCAAGGGGTACACACTTGCCGGACAGGTGAGACCGCTGAGTGGTAACAACTATCCGATGGTTGACCTCTCAAATCCTGCAGCAAAGGCTTACTGGCAGG
>PSRF01000345.1 GCA_003175865.1 Blastocatellia bacterium | reverse complement strand
ATAACAAAGCGGCGTCAAGCCGCCGCACTCCAAAATGAGGCTTTTTCACGGAACAGATAACGCCAGAATTCAGCGCCCGACGGTGCTGACACTTGGCGTGTTTGATGGTCTTCACCGTGGCCACCAACTGATCATGCGCAAAGTTGTCGAACGTGCGCGTGCCGGAAATGCCGTACCTACTGTAATCACTTTCGACCCACATCCCCGTGCAGTCCTGCACCCAGAATCTGCTCCGCCGTTGCTGCAGACCTTCGATCAAAAGATCGAAGGCTTCGGAGTACTTGGCATTGAACAAACAATTGTCGTGAGATTTACTCCCGAGTTTTCAAAAATTCGCGCTGCCGACTTTCTTCGGGACGTCGTCAAAGACCGTTTGCACGCGGAGGCGGTTTATCTTGGTAAAGGTTTTGCATTCGGTCACAATCGTGAGGGCAACATCGAATTGCTAAAACGTGTCGGCGCCCAACTAGGATTTGCTGCCGACGAAGTGCCCGAAGTGCAGGTTCGTGGGCAGCGAGTCAGTTCAAGTAAGATTCGACAGTTGTTAGCTCGTGGCCAAGTCAATGTTGCGCGGCAAATGTTGGGTCGTCCGTACGGTGTTGAAGGTCGCGTCGAGAAGGGTGCAGAACGCGGTCAGAAGCTGGGATTTCCGACGGCCAACCTGCATCCACAGAACCGCGTCATACCCAGGAATGGTGTTTATGTGACAGGGACTTTAGTTGATGGACAATGGCGGCGAAGCGTTACAAATATAGGCTTAAGACCGACTTTTGGTGATGTAACGGAACCTTCGGTGGAGACTTACGTAATGAATTGGGCGGGAGACTTGTACGGCGATGTTGTTCGAGTAAGATTCCTGCACCGCTTGCGCGACGAGCGGAAGTTTAGTTCGATTGAGGAATTGAAGTCGCAGATTGATAGAGATGTTGCGCGTGCGACGAACTATTTTGAGAGAGCCGGAACGAAGCACATGCTTTCAGTGATTTAATATGATGACCAGTAATCAAGCACTAGTTAAGAGACAACAAAGTATTCCAGCCGCTGTCGTACCAGCACAAAAACCTCGCACCTCAGTTCCAACTCTAAACGATGAGTTGATCGACCAGATATTGGCCGGCCGTGGACTGAAAGGATGGTTACGTGCCGCTCGTGTCGCGCAGGTTTTGGGCCTCCTTTCACTTTATCTGTTTCTGGATACCTACGATGTTCGCGCAAACTTCAATCGACGCAACGCGAATCGATTACGTGAAGAGGCGCGCGGGTTAGGTAGTGCTGCTCAATTTAAAACCTGGGTTCGCAACACTCTTTATGTTCTGTTTGATCGCTTTGTGCGAATTCTGCGGTTCGTGATCTTTCGCGGCGACGAAGGTTCTGTGCGGAAGGAAGCGCGACTTGAGAAGCAGGCCGTGTGGTTGCGTCAACGATTGATTGCGCTTGGACCAACATTCATCAAGATTGGCCAGGCACTTGGCACACGCGCAGATCTGTTGCCACTGGCGTATGTGAAGGAATTGGCGACGCTCCAAGACCAGGTACCACCATATCCAACTGCGGAAGCGTTTGCTCGAATAGAGGCTGAACTTGGTCGCCCGGTACTGGAGGCCTATGCTGAAATCGATAGCGAACCAATCGCCTCAGCCTCACTGGGACAGGTTTATCGCGCACGTCTCGCAAGCGGAGAAGAGGTTGCGGTTAAAGTCCAGCGTCCGAACTTAAGAGAAGCGATCACCTTCGACATCGCAATTCTTTATCGCTCAATCAAACTTGCGAATCGCTTCATTCCGAGTGCAAACGAAAATGCGGATTGGGACGGTATGCTGCGAGAGTTTCACTCGACCATCTTTGAAGAGATGGATTATGTGAAGGAAGGTAGAAACGCAGACCGTTTCCGTTACAACTTCCGCACTTGGCGCGCGGTTCGTGTGCCAAAAATCATCTGGTCGCACACGAGCACTCACCTGTTGACACTCGAATTCATTCGCGGCACGAAGGTAGTTGATCTTGAAGGTTTGCGTGCGAGACGTATCTCACCAGTTAAGGTTAATCGACTTCTGATTCGCACTTACTTGAAGCAGTTACTCGAAGACGGTTTCTTTCACGCCGATCCGCACCCGGGTAATTTGTTGGTGATGGACAGCGGACATCTTGCGTTTTTCGATTTCGGTATGGTGGGCCGTATCACCCCCAAACTTCAGGCGCAAATGATCGACGCATTCTTTCACGTCATTGGTCGCGATGTGCATGGTTTGGGTCAGGACATCATTAACCTGAACTTTTTGAAGCCAGGAGTTGATCCTGAAACTGTTCGGCCAGTTGTTGAAGGACTCTTCAAACACTATTTGAATCTGAGGCTCGGCGAGGTCAATTTCAAAGAGTTGACCTACGATCTCGCTGAGGTCATTTACGACTATCCATTCCGTCTACCTGCGAACTTCACTTACATCATGCGTGCGCTGATGACGCTTGAAGGAATCGGGGTCGTCACCGATCCAGGTTTCAGCTTCTTTGAGACTGCTAAGCCATACGCGAAAGAGTTTATGTTGCGTCGCGAAGGCAGGATCTTCGGAAAGTTAATACTCGATAAGTTGACTGGTCGCGAGACAGCTGACAACCGCATTGCATGGTCGCGCGTGTGGAAGCTTACGAAGATGGCCGCGCAGATGTACCTTGAGAAGTGAGTGTCCGAAATGTCCGATAAGCTTTAGTTTGTCGTTGTCTTCCTTTAGTCTCAACGTCGCCTAAATAACGAACCTCCCGCTGGGAGCGCAGGCGTCCTCGCCTGCTCGTTCATTTAAAGTCGATCTTAACGAAACTAGCAGACGAGGACGCTTGCGCTCCCAGCAAAAAGAGGCGAGCATTTTCAGCCCGCCTCTCCACGACAATCTGAAGATTGTCGGACACTACTTCACAGGTGCCTTCTCACCGTTCGCGCCCATGTTCAGGCGCTCACGAAATAGGTTCAACAGCAACAGTGTTCCGATTCCGCCGCCACTGTCGGTACCGCCACCTGTAGCCATCACGTCAGGTGTGATACGAACACCCTTCTCGCCGATCACTTTGAGTGTCTCAACGAGTGCGACACCTTGCGAGCCCAGCGCATTGACCTGTTCTCTGTAAGCAACACCTTGCGCTTCACCCATAAGCCGCACCTTTTCTGCCTCGGCGCGACCAGTTTGCTGGATGTAATGAGCTTCACCTTCACCCTCGGCCTTGCGCTGTTCGGCACGCTTACCTGCGATTTCGACACCAACCGTCGCAGCCATCAAATCTCGCTGGTTATCCGCGTGCGCCTTCGTCTTCTCGAGTTGGATACGCTTTTCTTCAGCCTCTCGTTGAGCGTTGTACATGTTCTGTCGTTGCTCCGCGAGAATCTTTTCAGTCTGCGTCTTCATCAACTCTTCAGGCAGGTGAATGTGACAGATGAGCACGTTAACTACATCAACGTGATACTTGAGTAGGTGTGCTCGTACACGTGCTTCGGCCCGTTCCTGTTCTTCGTGACGATTCTGCAGGTACGCCATTGCCGAAGACTCTGAAGCCTGGTTGCGGAAAATTGAGTCGATCAACGGGTGCATCACGTTTTGAATCAGACGTTCGATGCCGCCAATCTTTGCGACCATGAACGGAGCATCTTCGGGCTTTACTCGAAACACGACGCGAACTTCCAGTTGCATCGTGAAACCATCCTTCGAAATGACTTCGAAAGGATTGAACGTGTTAGTTACTTCGCCGGACGTCCATTCGACGGTCTGGTTGGTTGTTGGGATCACTATCGGCGAGACCGCAAGTGTATTTACATAGTAACGACCTGGACCAACTACGCTCTCCTGAATGCCTCGGTATCCTTCAGGAACTACGTACGCTTCATGTGCGCCTTCATCGAGTCGACGATCGGCTGGATCGCCGCTCATTAATTCCGCTTTGATTTCCTCGGCTGTTCGATTGTCGTCGATCTTGTCGAGTCGTGCTGCGGATTGCTCAGCCTGTTCTCGCTCTTCGCGTTCCATTCGCTGTCGCACTTTGGCGGCCATTTCGCGACGGATTTCGTCAGAAGGATCTTTACCAACGTTCGACACAACCACCGCCACTTCACCGGGTTTAACTTCTTTCGCCGTTTCCGAAATGACCTTGAATAGCAAGGGGTTAATGTAGTAGGTGCCCGGAAGCAGAATGTCTTTTTGTGGACCGCGTTGACCACCTTTGCCGATGAACTCATGACCATCCTGGAAGTTGTCGTGTCCTTGCACTGGTTCGGCAACGTAGTCACGTGGGTTCAATGGGGCGCCATCGAGCGCCTCAACGAGACCGATTTCGTTTTCATTGATGATGGTTGCGTCGAAGAGTCGAATGGTGAACAGGCCAGGCTTCGCCTCACTACCGCCTTCAATTGGACCAGACTGAGTAAGTATGCGGTATACGCCCGGGGTAAGAATGTCGACTTGTGGACCTTTCTGACCACCTGACGCGATGAACTGTTCCGCATCCTGGAAGTTGCGGTGATCGGAAATCGCTTTGCCGAGGAGTCTGCCTGGATCGAGTGGTCCACCGTCAGCAGCAGTCACGACTCCAACTTTACCTTGCGGAATCATTGTCGCCTTCGCGATTGAAACTCGAAACAGGTAAGGATGTATTGGCCACAAACCTGGCGGGAGCGTGCGAAGTTGAATGCCCTTAACGCCTCCGCGTTTGATGAAAGCAATCGGATCCTGGAAGTTGTTGTGTGCGTTCTGTGCGCGATCGGGAGCGAAGATACGTCCTGTTGGCATTGGCTCGCCATCAACCGCTTCGATGATACCCAACTCGTCCGCCCCGATCTCAATCAATGGCACTTTGCGTACAACTTTTTCAAATGGCCATTTGATCAGATGTAGTCCAGGCTTAAGCACGTCGGCTTGAATACCAACTTCACCTTCAGTTGCGACTACACGTCCCGGAGGCATCTTGGCGCCGACATATCTTCTCTCTTTGATCGCGATTTCGCGGGCGCCGACGTTTACGAAGATCCTCCTCAAGAGGATAAGCAAGAAGACCAGCAGAACGAACGCGCCAACCACACTGAGAATCATTAGCAGGGAGTTAATGTTGTCCATGGTAAGCCTCTTTCAAATTCAACTGAGGCAGTTGAATGGTTAGTTAGTTGTTGCCTCAAGCTCTCGACGAGCGGATGCGAGGGTACGTTTCAAAAGGAAGCCGGCGCCTGAACTGCGTGTGCCGGAAGAGAGTACCCAGAATTCGCCGGTTAATAAAGCCTGTAGCTCATTCGCTTGTAAATCCGGAATCTTTTTTTCACGCCAGAAGCTGAGTACCAGTTCGGCAGCAGTACGATAGGCACTTGCATCGTCAGTTAGCGCTGCGATGTGAAGCATCTTGCCGGTGTTGACACGATCTGGTGCTTGCCGCCACGAGTCAATAAAAGCATTAGCTAAAGTTGCGTTAACAGGAAGTTCATGTCGCGTCACGTAAGAAACAAGTGATAGAAGATTTGGAGCACTCGGGGCGTTTTTGACAAGGGTGTCGAGAACGTCGTTGTAGATCTTCGGGTTGATTTGCCGAGCTTCGAGAAGAGTCGTCTTATCGCCTTCTTTGGCACTCTGAAGCACTTCCGAATATCCATCCAACTGTGGCGCCGGTTTCATTCGCTCTGTGGCGACTGTCGGTTCAAAAAGTCCCTGGGGATTTGGAGGTGGTAGCTCGTGCTGTTGCGCGTCGTTGGACGATTTCTGCCAAAAGTAAAAGGCGACAGCTAAGATGCTTAGGAGAAGAACGGAAGTTATTAGAAGGGTCAACATTGCGGTCAGCTTCGGAAAATCCATCCGTTGCCGCGTATTTGTTAATACGCACCGATAAAAGAAAAGTTCATTCCCTTTAGTAAACTAAAGGAGAGTTTGTGCTTGGAGCGCAGGCGTCCTCGCCTGCTAGTTTCGGCAAGCAGGACTTTAGGCGCACCAAGCAGGCGAGGACGCCTGCGCTCCCAGCACCAGGACTCTAGTTTCCTCTTCGATCCTACTAAAGGTTACCGCGAAGATAGTGCATTAAAGAACAGCGGGTACGTTGCCAGAGACTGACCGCGGTACTGTGGGCGGAAGCCGAAGAGAATGATACGGCCTTTGCCCATCGTCACCTCCACCAACGCCGCTTTGCCCTTTATTCGATCCGCGCCGAGCAGCCAACCGGACAACAACGGATCCTTCTCGCGAGGATACCAACCAATAACGTGCACGTTCTCAGCCGGAACCGAGCTTTTTGCCTCGCTAACAACTTCAAACACAGGTGAATCTTCTGCCCAGGCGATCGACTCTTTAGGCATTCCTTTTGCCACCGGGTGGCTAATGTCGAGTTCAAGACGGAGAATCGAACCCGGAACATAGAACTGAGTTCGCGCTAGTCCAGAGACAACATTGCGCAAAGGAAGTTTGAACTGCTCGATCGCGAACTCGGATGCGCGATTGAGGCAGACAAGCGTACCTCCGTCTTCAACGAACTGACGAAGTGCTTTCACTCCTTCTTGTCCGAGTCCGCCGGTGAGTTCTGGAGGCATACTGCCCGTGCGATAACCATTAAGGATTGTGCGTGGAGGCTGGTCAGGAATAACAATCTGGTCGTATTTCTTTCGCAACTCTCCACTCTTCACTGTCCGATCTTCGATGGAATCAAAGTCGAAGGAGCGAACCCAATCCGGGAAATCTTTAACAGGTGCCACCTCAAGAGGAATGTTTTTGAAGATCCAGCGCGTCCATCCCTCATCATTTGTCGGTACGTGAGACTTGTATAAGCCAATCCTGGTTTTTAGTTCGCGTTCGCCATCAACGGCGAAGCCCATATACTCAACTTCATATCGATATTTAAAAGGCGCGTGAACCGGAAGTGCATCAACTCCCATGAGTAACGGAAGTGTCTGCGCAGTCACATCGTAGGGTTGTATCGGGTGGCCACTGCTGTCTCGTAGATCCGGATAAGTTTGTTTTTCAAGAAGCGCTCG
>PSRF01000349.1 GCA_003175865.1 Blastocatellia bacterium | reverse complement strand
CCAGCCGATGATTCAAGTGTTGCTGTTTCACTTGCTTCTGTTATAGGTGCAGCTGGTGCCACGGGTGCCGTGGGTGTCGCAGGCTTGGCACGTGACTTGGACGCTTTGCGCGCTTTAGTGCTCTTTTTTGCTGCGGACTTCTTCGCGCTCGACTTCTTGCTGGATTTGGCTGCTCGCTTCTTTGTAGTGGCTTTAGTGGTCTTCTTTGCAGCCTTCTTCGTGGTCTTCTTCGCAGCTTTCTTCGTGCTCTTCTTTGAGCTCTTCTTTGCGGCGGCTTTCTTTCCGCCCTTTCGAGACTTCTTGCTTTTGCTTTTTGTAGCCATGAATGCCTTCCCCTTTCAGAGTTTGCGTGCAACCTAACAAAATATGCGCGCACTGTCTACGGAATGATTTGTAAAACCAGAACCAAAATAGAGCGTAGACACTCTTTGATGTTTCAGCTAAATTACAAGCGCCTCCTTCAACAATCCAACTGAACTGAATATCAGTGGAAAGGCTGCTCGATGCGAGATCACTATCTATCGCTTGATGCTCGGTTTTACCCCTCGCCGATCCACCACTTTAGTCAGATGTTTTTTAAAGCAACGGACCAAGGTGGGATCTTTCTTACTTCAGCGAAACTCATCCAACGCCCCGGAGCCACAGGTAAAACGGCATTAGTTGTTGATGATGTTGCAGACGTCACTGAGATGTTATCTGTATTATTGACTCAGGCCGGATACACAGTGGTGACTGCCTCTTCAGCTCCGCAGGCTTTGGGCGCTGCAGAAGATCAGCAGTTCGACGTAATCATTTCTGACATTGGCATGCCTGGTATGAACGGCTATCAATTGGCACGCGAGATTCGTTTGCTACCAGGCTACGCGAGCGTTCCCATGGTGGCAGTCACGGGATATTCAATGTTCGATGACCGTGAAAGGTCGATGAGCGCTGGTTTCAACGCTCACCTAACTAAACCTATTGACCCGCGCGAGCTGCTCGATCTGATCGAACAACTGTGAGCTCATCCCCTGAAAAGCAGTTGAACGATTGATGAAGAACTTCTTCAAATCTGTCTCCCAATCTGAAACAACACTCCGCACCGCCCAGTTTGTTATTGGCGCCATCGCGATCGCTTTCGTCTTCTGGAAACTTCAGTTCTCGACTTCCGCAATCTGCTGTGGCGATTTCGATGGCTACTACCACGTCAAGTGGAGCGGTATTCTATGGGAGTCGATCAAGCACCGCAGTCTCAAACCAAATTTTCCCTGGCTGCCTCTCACCACACTCAATCCTCGAGACTATGTCGACCATCATCTGCTGTTTCACATTCTGCAAATTCCATTTGTCAGATCGGCTGACCCACGGATTGGTGCAAAGATCTCATCAATCATTTTTGGAGGACTGGCGGTTCTCTCGTGCTATTGGCTCTTGCTCCGATATAGGATTCGATATCTTCTCGTCTGGTTGATCGCGTTGCTCGCTTGTTCCGCACCGTTCCTTTTCCGTATGAACATGGCCAAGGCCCCTCCGCTTGCAATCCTTTTCCTGGTTATCGGAATACATTTCATATTTACCCGGAAATACTGGCCACTACTAATTGTTGCGCTGCTCTTTACTTGGGCCTACGACATGTTCCTACTGCTCATTGTCGTTGTGTGCATTTGGGTAGGCGTAATTGCCTGGACTGAACATCGTTTCGAGTGGCGGCCACTCATGTGGGTACTACTTGGAACGGCGGCTGGTCTTGTCATTAATCCGTACTTTCCTCACAACCTTCAACTTCTTTACGAACACGCAAAGATCAAACTAACCGCATCGGAGTTCAACACAAAGGTTGGTTCCGAATGGTACCCGTATGACTCGTGGGAGTTTCTCGGCAACTCGGTTGTCGCGTGCGTGGCAATGGTCGTCGGGTACATCGCATTCGATCCTTCGGAAAAAAATCGTTCGCAGTACCCACTGTTTTTTCTGATCTTCTCTACAGGCCTCATGGTTATGACCGCACGGTGGAAGCGCATTGCAGAATATTGGCCACCGTTTGCAGTGATGTTCGCGGCGTTTTCGTTACAACCGTGGTTCGATGGCACTCGCTCCTGGTTGACTCGGCTTCCAAATGATGTCCTTCAGGAACTGCAACCTTTCTTCGACCGAGACATGAAGATTGTGATAAAGAGCGAAACTGATGCGCACGAGCTGATAAGAACTTTGGGGGTGGCGATCGTCTCCGTACTGATCGGCACTGCGTTGTTCTTCAACTTGCGTTCAACGGTGAAGGAGATTGGTCAAAGCGAGGAACACTCGCACTACAAGGCGGGCGCTCTCTGGTTGCGCGCAAATGTTCCGGCCGGTGAACGCATTTTCAATACAGATTGGGACGATTTTCCGCGACTTTTTTATTACGATCCAACTCACTACTACATCTCAGGTCTTGATCCAAGTTACTTGTTCGATAAGAATCCCGATTTGTCGCAGCTCTACGATCGAATTACGCTCGGCAAAGAGGACGATCCAGGACCACTAATTCGCGATCGGTTCGGAGCGAGGTACATTTTCTCTGACAATGGTCACCATGAGTTTTTCGCAAGCGCGAATAACAGTGGTTGGTTTGATATTGTTTACGAAGACGAACAGTGCACCATCATGCACATTCGCGATCAAAAACAATCGAATGAAACCGCTGAGCCACCATTGGATCAACCATCGGGCGACGAAACGCCACCGAAATGAATCGAGGTTTTAATGATACGACGAGTTCTGATCCTGGTTTTGTTTTCGGTAGTCATTTCAGGCTGTCACAAGAACACCCCTGAGTCGTCCCGGCCAGCCGAAGAGACAGCAAGCTCAAGCCCACGTCCGTCTGCCTCGCCAATGACAGATTTTGAAAAGAGTCTGCAGTTTGTGCGCAATGGTCAATACACTTACGTCTTTGTCTTCTCCAGAAAGGACGGCAAGCCACTTGATTCAGAGGATGGACAGTTCTTGCGCACGAACGCACCTCAGGTCGTCGACTGGGTAACAACCCAGGACAAGAAAAAAGTGATCGGTGGCACGAACTTCAATCTTGAAGAAGGAAATCTGGGTGTGATTAAGAAAAGGTTGGTCGTGGAGGATTATTCTGGGAAGTAGTTAATGGTCCGTTGTCCGTCGTCAGTTGTTTTCTGTTGGCATTTGGTTGAGCATTTCGAACCGGGCACAGGCTGCGCGAGAGTGGAAATCACAACGGACTGACCACTGACTACGGACAACTGACTAAACCGCCAACACAATTTTCCCAAACTGGGCCCGATCTTCGATCAACTCGTGAGCTTGCCTCGCTTCACTTAACGGCAAAACTCGATCAACTACCGCTGAAATCTTCTGAGCCTCAACAAACTTCATGGCGTCAAGCAGTTCTCCTTTCGAACCCATGAACGACCCAAGTATCGTTAAGTGTCTGTAAAAGACTTGTCTC
The DNA here is from genome assembly GCA_003175865.1 of Blastocatellia bacterium. GTDB lineage: Bacteria > Acidobacteriota > Blastocatellia > Pyrinomonadales > Pyrinomonadaceae > PSRF01. The sequence continues at coordinate 3,659 of PSRF01000349.1, read as the reverse complement.
AGATCGGTTCGTGCGTCGTAGCCACTGGTGGCTCCGCACGTGACAAGCCTCCCATTGTTCTTCAAAGAACTTATTGATCCCGGCCACGTTGCAGACCCGGTGTGCTCGAAAACGACATCCACCCCCCTGCGATCAGTTAAACGTCGAACTTCCTTGGGCCAATCTTCCGCGGTGTAGTTGATAGTTTCGTCAGCACCAAGCTCACGAGCCTTCTCGAGCTTAGCATCGGAACCAGCAGTTGCAAGAACACGCGCGCCACGAAGCTTTGCAACTTGAATCCCAATTGACCCAACACCACTGCCTGCCGCATGTACCAGGACGTCTTCGCCGGGCTGAACATTTGCTCGGGTCACCAACATATGCCAGGCAGTGAGTGTCACCAACGGAAGTGCGGCGGCGTCCTCCCATCGCAAATGTTTCGGCTTAGGAATAATGTTCACCGCAGGAACTGCGACCAACTCCGCATAACCTCCGTTGCGACGATAACCAAAGATGTCGTACTCACGACAGAGATTGTCGCGACCACTCAAGCATTCAACACAATGTCCGCACGAAACGCCGGGCTGTATCATCACTTCGTCACCAGGTTTGACCCATGTAACGAGTTCACCCACTTCGCGAATGACCCCTGAAATATCGTTACCGAGGATATGCGGTAGTGGAATTGTGATCCCCGGCAGTCCACGTCGTGCAAAAACATCGAGGTGATTCAGTGCACAGGCTTTGACGTCGACTAAGACTTCATTGGGACGAATTGTGGGATCAGGGACTTCGGCGTACTCTAGAACTTCTGGCCCACCGTGTTGACGAAAGATGGTCGCTCTCATGGAGGCGATTGTAGAGGCGAGTAGTGAGAATGCAAAACCAATGTCCGATAAGATTTAGCTTGGCGTCATGTTAAGTGGGAATCAACTCGTGTAAAAAATTGCTTTCCTTTCCAGTTGATTCCCTCCAACACGACGACAAGCTGAAGCTTATCGGACATGGGTGAGCGGATAAACGAAATCAGACTTTCGTTGTGATTGATGACAATCAAAACAAGCGCCGCGCTTTTGCTGTGATAGCAGCTTATTTCCATCACCGGTCACCGTCAGAAACAACCAGTCGCCAGCCCCCGGATTGAATCCCTGCTCACGTTTGATCATCACGGCCAATAATTCCGGTCGCGCAATACCTAACAACGAGGGTTTCTCTCGAACGATTACGGAGCCAACAGGGAACGGCCCCGTGATTCCGGAATTGACGTAATTGCGGCCGGCGTCATTAACGTAAACGACTCCTAAGGAACTACTTTCGTTATGCGCAGGCTCTGATTCTTTAGATTGGACAGTAATCCTGCCAGAGCGAATCCTGGTGCCCATTGATGTTGTCGTGCCAGATTCCCCGATCGGCGAAGCCATTGCTCAACCAGCAGGGGAGACCGCCCCATCTGAAATGTCAATTTTCTTGAGTATTTCTGGAGTTACTCGTGTCCATTTTCGATAGCCAGCGATTTGGTCCAACAAACCTTGGCGAGATTCGCCGGCAGTGATTGCAAGCAATGAACCAATCGTAGCGATCGTGAGTAAACAGGAAGCCAACCATCTGAATCGTTGCATAGGACGGGACCTCCGATTCGGTGTTCGTAAGGGTCAGATGCAACAAGCACTGAGACGGTTTACTAAAGGGAATGAATAATCAATGTGGCAGTAGAGATCTCAGGGTTCCTCCTTCGACTCATTCAACTTCACGGTCCATTCAGTATTCGCATATCTCCCACGCAAGAGCGTCTCCGCTTCCTTTGTGATCTCTTCGTTGTGCTCCCAACTCTCGCAGCCGTACTTATAACCTTCATTTGCTTTCAATGCGATGAACAACGCTTCAGGTATTCGCGGATCATCCGGCGCTTGTCTGGCCCAAGCCAAGACCTTTTTCCCCAAGTAACTCTTCGCTGATCCGAGATTATTCAACGCAGCCCGCTCGCGTTCCGCTGACAGTGACAGCGGTGCAGCTAAGAATTGCGGACCTGGGACCTTTCTTGGAGCTTCATTCCCGTTATCGTCATACTCCACACTCGAGAGCGGACACCACCATGCTGATTCGAGGTAATAGTCCGTCTCTTCGGATTTGTTGAACTCAGGAATTCCCGCAACAACAAAAGGTGTTAAATTGGGGAACTTCAAAAACACAAACAATGCTGCGTTGTTTCTTTCCCTTGCTGTGCTCGCAGTGAGGTACGGACGCAACAAGTCAGACATTTCAGGAACTGTGGTTATCAGTTCAGAGGTGATTCTCATCGCTGTAGCTTCATCCTTCAGCAGAATGGCTCGCGTCCAAACGTTCAAAAGGAATTGGCGGCGCAGGTAATCCGGCAAAGCCGAATCGTGTGCAGCATCAAGGAACTGGGCTGTTGAAAAGTGCCAGTTCATCATCTCTGCAGTCTCATCATCAAAGACAATCCGCTCTTGCCACGGAAGAAACTTACGAGTCAGCGACTCGATCTCCTGGTTGTACTCGTCTTGATGATCGCGAATGTAGTCGTCACCCCACATGTCCTTCTCGATGTCGAGAATCTGACTGATGCTGCCATACGTCCCATATTCGTAGTACGTGACGGGCTTACGCGCCGCATAACGAAGAAAGTCCGGTAACGAATCGGCGAGTGCCATTCGTTGTTGGAGAAACTGGTTTCGCGTCGAAATAGGAAGACTTTCGGATTGCGCATTGAGAATTTGCTCAAGCAGCTTGCGAGCCTCGATCTTATTTCCGAACTCGCCAAGCAAACGCACACGGTGAAAGGCAAGCGTTGCGTAAGCCGGCGAATCGACCGGAACACTCTCAGCTTGATTCAGAAATCGTTGAATTCCCGGTGTCGTCTTATTCGCGTGAGATAAGACCGAAACTAACCATGCAAGCGAATGACTTTGTTTCCACTTAGAAATTGCGTGTTGAAGAGACTTTAGATCATCAGCCTGAAACGTAAACATCCAGTCCGTTAGATCGTCGAGTCGCAGGAATGAAGGAATGAGATCAAACTGGTTCGATGTGCACGGATAAAAACAACCCTCATATCCAGTTCCGTTGGGCCACTTTTGATTTGGATTAACTCGCCATCGTCTGAGCTGTAATGCGGATTCATGTCTATCCTTAAGCTCATCGTTTTCTTTTGCTGTAAGCTTTCGACCAAGGTCACTCTCGACCGCCTGTAAAATTGTGCTTTCGGTCGCATCGAAGGGAAAAGTGAAACCTTTGTTGGCGGTGTAATCGAGCTGTCCGTCTGGTTTTAGAGGCGAAAACCAAATTTGAATCAACTCACCTCTCTCGATTGCCTCGTATTCGCGTTTCTCATCCTCGGTTGCAAAGCGGTTGTAAGCCGGCGGAGGTGGTTGTGGTTGATCTCCCTTCTTTCGTTTTTCTTCTTGTTGCCGGACCTGTTCGTCAAACTTATCAACCAACCACGCGTAGTCGATTAAGTCTTGACGAAGATTTTCATTGCCACTCTGCGTTGAAAGTACCTGCGCCAATTCCCTGACTCGTTCTTCCGGATGCAAACGATATTTGATGAGAGCGAGCAACTTCAGCGTCGCATTTTGAAACTGACCACTCTGGCTCAGCAGGTTTGTGACGTACACCTCGGCACTTTGATCGAGTCGTTGGCGCAGCTTTTCGTTCTGATTCAG
>PSRF01000123.1 GCA_003175865.1 Blastocatellia bacterium | reverse complement strand
CGACGTTCCTGACTCGCTACGCCTCGAAAGTTTATGTGGTCCATCGTCGCAACAAGTTGCGTGCGTCGAAGATCATGCAAGAGAAAGCGTTTCAAAATCCGAAGATCGAATTTATCTGGGATTCCGCCGTCAAGGAGATCCTTGGAAACCAGGAAGACGGCGTGCACGCCGTGTTATTGCACAATCTAAAGACAGGTGAAGAAAGAATTCATCCGTGCTCAGGTGTGTTTGTGGCGATCGGTCACAAACCCAACACTGAACTGTTCAAGGGTCAGTTGGACATGGATGAAATTGGGTATCTGAAAACTTCGGGCCACTCTACTGCGACAAACATTCCGGGAGTCTTTGCTTGTGGCGATGTCCAGGATTCGGTTTATCGACAGGCTGTGACTGCGGCAGGAACGGGATGTATGGCGGCGATCGATGCGGAAAGATATTTGGACCACCTGCCGATTGAGTTACCAACTGGCGAGGAGATCACAATAGAAGGCGAACACATCACACCGGATCATAAAGCGATCATTACACCTGATGGTCATATGATTCCTAATGAACCCGAACCGGTGGGGGATTGAAAGAGTCAAGTAGGGAACCCACTTGAGTTGCTGTGTGGGATCTTTACAAGAGGACAATCGAATCGTCGCGACTTCTTCTGGAAGGCGCGGTAGGAACCGATTCACGTTCCACCTCTTCAAAAGATTCCAGCTTCGGACAGTATTCGCAGTAGGCACCCAGGCGCTGTTTGCGATCCTCACATTCATTACACTCCAACGTTAGACCTACCCTGCGTAACGACTCAAGCAGCGGGATAAGGAGTTTGCCTCGTGCGGTTAACTCATACTCAATGTGAGGTGGATTACCGCCGAAGTCTGTCCGTTCCACCAACCCATCCTGTTCCATATCTCGCAGCCGACCAACCAGAGTTCGACTGCTAATCGGATCCAGACCCGTCAGCAATTCCATGGTCCGTTTTGGTCCAGTTACCAGTTCTCTAACAACCAGCATCGACCATTTGTCACCGAGCATCTGCAGGACGCCGGTAATCGGACAACCATCGAGTTCACGTCGTTTCAATTGTAGCGACTCCGGAAAATGTCAGGGTCGAAGGTTGATGTTGTAAGTTTTGATTTTTGAGTTCAGCGTTGTCGCGTTCATGCCGAGTAGCCTGGCTGCACGCGATTGATGTCCACCGGTTTGATCGAGGGCGCGCCTGATCAGGTCGATTTCGAAGCGACGAACCTCTTCATAGAAATTGATTCCACGTCCGATGTCCTGCACCGCAACATTACTCGCGCCGTCGTGTGACGCTGAAACTACAGATCGCGGATCACTGATCTCCGGACGGAGGCATTCCTTAGTGATTTCATTTCCCGGCGCGATCACCACAGCGCGTTCGATAGTGTTCTCGAGCTCGCGTACGTTGCCAGGCCATGAATACGCTTCGAGTAACGCCAGAACCTCGGGGGCCATTTGTTCCGAGACGTCGCGACCGTTCTCTTCGTTGTATTTCTGGATGAAGTGTTGGGCCAGCGGCAAAATGTCTTCGACACGATCTCGCAAAGGTGGAAGTTCAATAGGAACAACCGCGAGACGATAGTACAAGTCTTCGCGAAAAGTTCCCTGCCGAACGGCTTCTTTGAGGTCGATGTTCGTTGCCGCGATTATGCGGACGTCGACTCGACGTGGTGCTGTGTCGCCAAGCGGAGTGAATTCACGCTCCTGAATTACGCGCAGCAGTCTGACCTGCGTTTCAGGAGGAATGTCACCAATTTCATCCAGGAAGATGGAACCACCGTCGGCAACTTCAAACAATCCTTTTTTTGCAGCAATGGCTCCCGTGAAAGCGCCGCGAGTGTGACCAAACAACTCTGATTCCAGTAATTCAGAAGGTATGTTTGAACTATTGACGGTCACAAAAGGACGACCAGCACGCGTGCTCGCTTCGTGAATCGCCTTCGCGATCAACTCTTTTCCGGTACCACTTTCTCCGGTGATCAAGACCGTGGACCGTGCAGGAGCAACTTGCTCAACTACTCGAAATACCTCCTGCATAATATCGGAACGACCGATGATCTCCCCACGATCTACGGCTTTGCTCATTGCACGGCGCAGTGTGCGTCGCTCTTCTTCTTTACGACGTCGTTTGATTCCTGCGGAGATGGTCGCAGTGATCTGTTCGTTTTGAAATGGCTTGCGAATGCAGCCAAAGGCACCACGTTCCCAGGCGGCGATTGCCGTATCGAACGTTGCATAGGCCGTGATCATTACGATCACAGCGTCGGAGTCCATTTTCAAGAATTCTTCAAGCGCGCGCAGTCCTCCGATGCCCGGCATTGAGACGTCAAGCAGCACCACGTCGAACGCGCGACGGCCGTAAGCTTCGAGTCCTTCTTCACCAGTCTTTGCTAGATCTACGCGGTACCCCTCTGCTGTTAGGAGGGTCTCCAGAACTTCACGCATGATCTCCTCGTCGTCTACGACGAGAACAGAGCCTCTTCTTGAATTGCGTCTTTCGGTCTTCATTCAGTATTGCTAACGGTCCACAGCGTAGACATTTAGTTTAGCGAGTTCGATACAGAAAACAAACCACGAGATGTCCGACAAGTTCTAACTTGTCGTTTTAGGTTCGTTGAAGTATTGACGAACTACCGCTTGCAACAAGCTGAAGTCTATGGGACATGCTAGTCGCCGACGGCCTGCAAGCGAGCACGTGTGCGTGCGGTGGGAAGTGTGATACGAAAAGTGGTACCCCGGCCCGGAGTACTCTCTACACTGATGCGGCCCGTGTGTTCCTGAACGATTCCATACGAAACTGCGAGACCTAAACCGGTTCCCCGACCGACACCTTTTGTTGTGAAGAATGGATCGTAAATCTTCGCTACATTTTCTGGCGCGATGCCGATACCGGTATCTGAAACCTCCACAGTCAGAGAACCGTCATCTGCGCTGGTCGTCGCCAGAGTGATGCTGCCACCTTCCGGAATTGCGTCGCGCGCATTCAGCAGAAGATTTGTGAAGACTTGTTGCAGTTTACCTGCATTACCAATGATGGGCGGCGCGTCCTGTTCGTATGATCTATTTATGTGAATCTGACTGCGACGTAGTTGCGGCTCGAGCAATTGCACAGTGTCGTCGAGTACTTGCGCAATGTTCAGTTCCGCAAATTCCGTTGCGCTTCCGGTGCGAGAAAAGTTCAGAAGATTATTGACGATATTTGTCGCACGCTCCGCTTGTGTCCTAACTTTTTGCAGCAATGCATGCTTCGGATCGTTTTCGCCCAACATACCCAGGAGCATTTGTGTGTACGATGAAACCCCGGTCAACGGAGTGTTGACTTCATGGGCGACACCAGCCGCTAGCAAACCAATCGATGACAGCTTCTCTCGCTGTTGCAGTTGTTCTTCCAAACTAATGCGTGTAGTGACATCTTCAAGGACTACGAGTGCTCCAGTCTGTCCCTGTCCATCCTGAAGAGGCGCAAGGGCGATGTTGAGCACGAGCGAGCGGTTACCCAACGTGGCCGTATGTAGCTTGTAAATGTTTCGAATTTGCTTGAGCTTCCAGCCGTCCGAACCGAGCACCTGCCACAGTGTCTCTGCAAAATCCTCGGAGAACAGGTCTTCAACACGACGTCCGACGGCGGCGTCTCGTCGCAAATCGAGGATATGTTCCAAAGCAGAATTCAGACGAGTGACGCGACCCTCGAGATCAACCGCAAGCAGGCCGACGTTGATTGACTCGATAATCGATTCGTTGAATTCCTTCAATAACTTTAATTCGCTGGCTCGCTCTTGCTGATCCTGGTAAAGCAAACTGTTTTCGATCGCAACTGCTACATACCCCGAAACCGTGCGCAGGATTTCGACGTCTTCGGACGAAAGCAAGGCACCATCGACAGATCTTCCAAGCCCGATTACCGCAACCATGCGACCGCGAACAACACACGGTACGAAGTAGTGCAACTCACGACGTACAGTGGCCGACATCTCCAGATTCGGATCGAGATCGTCAACTCGAACTACCCCCGTCTCAGCAGAACGAACTCGAATCATCTCGCGGAAGTCTGGCGGTACAACGATCTCGTTGGACAGTCCTGCGGCACGAGCAACGACGTAGCCCGACGGTTCCGATTTTGATTCCACAAAGATGGCGATGCGACCGACATTCATCACTTCCTGCAGACGATGGATCAACGAATCGAGCAACGGATCGAGTGCGGTTGTTGCAGAAAGTGTCCGACCGAAATCTAGCAAGCTATTTCGCAGATCGTAGCGCTCGCCATAAAACAATCGATCAACTTGTTCCTGTAAGAAATTTTTTACTGGCGCCGCAACCATCACAATCGCCGCCATGGCAAGCACCGCAATCACAACGCGAAGTGTGATCTCACCTGAAGTGAACGATTCATCGGAACCAAACGCGTAAAGTCCGCCGGTGTAAACGACAACCCCGATCAGCAGAGCTATCGCAAGTGTCGTCAGTGCATAAACAAATACTCGACGAACTACGAGCTCGACATCCATCAAGCGATAACGCAGCACAGAGTAGCCAAACGACAACGGAATCAAAACTAACGGCAACACCGCAGCATCTGTCAACCAACGATCAGTCTGTGCTCCAAACAAATAGCCGACTGCGTACAAAAGCGTGAAAGGTGTGACAGCCAATAGTGTGCCGGCGACAATCCATTTCACTTGTTGACGAGCGACGGCGTTCTTCGATGTGAAATAAGTTCTAGCTACGAGCACCGCACTCGCAATTATTGCGACGACAAAATGTAGGAAGCTAACACGATAGAACGCTGTAATGAATGTTTCGGACGGGTGTGGCAATGAGGCGAGTCCGGGAACTAGACCACCAATGACGTCACGCAGGAACACGAATACCGACAAAACTGATAAGACGATCGCAGGCAAGTAAACGAAGATTGCGCGCCAACGTCGTTCACTGAAGAGTTGCTGTTTCGTTGGATACAACAAACAGAAGTGCAGGAATAATGGCGGGAATAGAATGAACGCCACATTCTTAAGAAACGCAACGGCGAGATCCAAATCGCGATAAGTGCCGGTCTGTGTGTAGAAATGAAAAACGAATGCCGCGAGACAGAGCGTCGCGAAGTGAATCACATACGGCGCCCGTCCTCCCTGTTTCAGTAGGACAAAGAAACCAACAAAAAGGTATATGGCGCCGAGTAGGTTTATGTAGAGTACGCGCGGCGTCCAACGATGGACTGCATTCAGATTGTCCAAGTCTGCGTAATAGTAACGAGTGTCCTCAGGATATGACGGACGTTCCATGAGGTAATGGATGTCGCCGCCTACCGGACGGCGATCCAAATACATCTCGACGTCGCGTGCATGATCTATGATTTCGTACTTGCTAGTACCGTCCAGACTGATGGCGATGAGCCGGTCGCCAGGCAGCAGCCATGCTCGCTCCGCCGAGGAACGCTTTTCGATTGTTTTGGCAATTACGCCGTCTTTGGTGTCAGTCCATTCAACCCCGTCCCAGGAGGGAGTTTCATGTTTGGCTCGCTGCCGGAAATTGAGCATGCCGGCACTGATAAGAAGCGCCGCGCCTAGCAGCAAGAGCCAAGTCTTGGTTGTGAGTACTGAACCTTTCACCGATCGTTAATCCTTCATCTCGCTGACACCAAGGCAAACCTCACTTTTTAGGCAAGGTATGTTCCCAATACCAATGTTGGTCCTTTAAAGAACTCCAGGCGCCACACTTGATTGAAAACACAGCAAACAAGGGTGGACTTCAGCGTGCAAGACGATTAGCAAAACCTGCCTAAGTCGTCTAAATCCAACTTTTCGGAATTCTCCAAGAATCTGAACAGTCAGTATTTGAGTGAGGCGGAGAAGAAGTGAGCAGAGAGTTGATCAGTTCGAGGCTTAATGGACTGCTCGCTTCGTGCCGCACATTTCAAAACCTGACGGAGATTCCACCACGAACAGACCGTCGACCATTACCTACGAATGTCAAAACTTCGCCATTGTCCGAAGCCGTTTGGACATCAAGCAGATTCCGTGCATCTAGTACAGCTTCCGCACGAACCGGCAAACCAAAACTCGGAAGCTCCTGCGTGACCTGGATGCTGAGCGATGGATCATAGACACCTAGCCGACCAGCAAACGGATCTATGGCAAACACGGTTGCGTTCGGCGAGAAGCGCAACACCGTTCGGACATGAGTGCCGGTTCTGAAACCAGCACCTAACTGCAGAGCGGCTGTTTGGAAGTAACTGTTGGTAAACAACTCGGACGGATCAGAAACGGCAGCGCCATTTAACCTTTGACCGCGACCGAATGCGTAACCTGCCGATGCTGTCCATACTCGATTCAGACGACGCGTGTAGACGAGTCGCATACCTCGCGACGAACCCTGTTGGTTTGCAACTTCAATGAAGTTGTCGCCTGGTTTACCAGAGAACGCTGAAATTGGAGCGCTCAGTAAACCAACACCACGTCCTGTCGTTGTATCAAAGAACGCTGTTGCTTCCACATTGGAATTGTTATCGATGACTCGCTCGACCCCGAATTCGAGGCGATGACTGCGGCCCAACACAGCTTGTCCGTCAACATATGCAATCGGACGAGTTGATTGTTGATGAAACACGACCTGCTCACCTTCGAAGTTTGCGACACTCTGAATACCGTCTTCATCTCCTTCAGCGAAAGCTGCCTTCAAACGAGTACGTGCATTCGCGTCGTACTGAACGCCAAGACGTGGTGTAATCGCATGCGCACCGTTACCACCAATGAAGCGCGAATAGTCCAGACCAAGCACGATCACTATGCCGTCGCGAACAACCCACTCGTCAACGGCGCGCAATGAAAACTGACCGTGAACCGGTGTCTTATCCCGAAGCCCATTTAGCCAAACGGGCGTAACCGACTTTGCACCAGCAGCGGT
>PSRF01000424.1 GCA_003175865.1 Blastocatellia bacterium | reverse complement strand
TGGATGACTTGAAAGAGAAGAAGCTTTTACGCCAGGGAGACGTGATACTCATGCCAGCCTTTGCTGCAGGATTTACCTGGGGCGCTGCGTTGTGTCGAGCGTGATTTTGGAGTGCGCTGACTCTGTCAGCGCTTTTTTCAGATTTGTTATTGTCATCAAAAAGAATGAAAGCGCTGACAGAGTCAGCGCACTCCAAAACTAAGGAATGATCTCTTCGCCGGCTGCTTCTCGTTTTAGTTGAGTGAGTATTGAGCGAATGGCTGCTGCGTAACTTCCGTTTGGAGCGAGCTCCAGGTACTTCTCATAAGCAGCAACTGCCTCCTTGGGCTTTTGAAGTTTTTCGTACGTAGCTCCAAGCAGCTGATAGATCACCGGTTCACTGTCCGACAATTGATCAATAGCTTTCTTGTATTCGATTGCCGCGTCAGCAAACTGTCCTTTGTCTTCATAAACACGCGCAAGTCCAACATGTGCTTCCGGCTGAAAACCACCACCTTCTCGAATTGCACGCCGAAAAGAACTGACTGCTTCAGTGGTAAACGCCCCTTCACGATTTATCCGACCTTCTACCGCTGAGGCCTCAGGATAAATCGGGCGTAACCGTCTGGCCGCATCGATCTGCTCCTGTGCCTTGGACAGGTCGTTCAAATCCATATACAAACGCGCCATACCAACGTGGGCAGCAGGCATCGGGCGAAGCTTCAAAGCCTGTTCGTAAAGTTCGATTGCCTTTCGACGACCTTCGTCATCTCGTGCTGCATCGCGTGCAGTTTCGGCTTGTTGTAAGAGTAACTCTGCTTGATCAGTGGTAGGGATAAGTTTGACTGAGATCGTTTTACGCCCGGGCAGCAGTGCTGATGTCGATTCTTTGAAGCCTGTGGCGCGAACCCGAAGTGAGTGCCGGCCAGGCAACAGTTTTGTTAGTGCGAGTTTGCCGGAAGTGTCAGTGGTGCCGCGTCGAATCTCGTCGATCCAAATGATGGCATTGGGCTCAGTAGTAATGGTTAGTGCGGGCGCTGCGGGTGGAGCTGCTGGTTTTTGAGCGACGACTAAAGCTGGAAAACCAATCAGAGCGAGACAGGCAAAACTCAGCAAACGACTGTTTTGTACTTTGTCCTTTGAGCTTTGTACTTTCTTTGTGTTGCTCAGGTTCGTTGTGGCTATTAAGTTACGCATAACGAAGCACCGACCCCAGAACTAAGCATAAAGTACAAAACACGGAAGCACTGAGATTACAGACAAGACTTACTCTTCTTCCTGTTCACCTGTCACACGGCGCTTTCGGATATCTTGTGTTGGTGAGGCCGCAGGCGAGGACACGGCTCGAATCCCTACGTTCGATCGGAAATTTCCTTGTTCGTCATAGAGACGCAGGTATTGCAAACGATTTCTCACCACACCCTGTACATAACCACGAGTCTCTTTGAACGGCACTGCTTCTGCCCATTCGTCAATGTCGGATGGCAATGACGTCTTCCATTGTACGGCTCGCAGTGGCCCGGCGTTGTACGCTGCTGCGACATATTCAATTCGACCAAACTTGTCGATCTGATCGCGCAGATACGCAGTACCGAGTTGAATGTTCAAGCGCGGTTCGTAAAGCGACTCCGCGGTAATCTCTCGGTTCACGCCATATTTCTTCGCAGTCAGTCGTCCAGTTGGCACCAACACTTGCATCAAGCCATAAGCGTTCGCAGATGATCGCGCCTTGGAGCTGAAAATAGTTTCCTGGCGAATCAACCCGGCCACTTGATACGGATCCAAACTTCGCGCACGTGATTCCTGAACGATGATGTCCCAGTAAGCAAGCGGGTAAAACACATCCCACTCTTCGCGCGTGAGTTCTTCAGGCTTCATCTGTGAGTAATCGGGATAACTGCGCTTCAGAGTGTTAAGCGCCCGTACGTTGTCTTCCTGCAATCGATAGATCTTCGCCGTTGCGAGATTTACTTTCGGACTGTCTGGTGCCGTCTCTGAAGCCTTTGATAACTCTTTTAGGCCCCAATCATCGAGACCGACGTTTGAAAGTTCGTCCGCTTTAACGATTCGAGCGGACTCCTCGGCGCCAGCCGTCTCTTCAGCCACCGTAACTGTTTGTAGATTGGCAACCGCTCTCCCAACCAGGGAATCAGGAGCAAAAGTTTTCGTCGGAGTTGTCTTGGTGAGAATGTCTAGTCGTTGCTTTGCAAGATAACCGTACCAGTTTGCATCATAACGGCCTTGTAACGCTTCATAGATTGCACGTGCCTCCGCGAGTTTGCCTGCCCGTTCAGAATCGCGCGCGGCCCAGTATCCGGCCCGGCCACGATTGTCTGTGTTCTTGTCTGCGTAGTACGCGAGATGCTCAGTCAGTTGTCGCGATGAGTCGTTGTAGCTCTTAGCGTCATGCGCGTCCCATGCTAAATCAAATTGGGCCTGTGCTACTTCTACTGAACCTGAAAAAGAGTTAACCGCAGTTTTGAAAAAGTACGATGCGTCAACTGTGTTTTTTGCATCCTCAGCGATTTGTCCGACAGCGACGAAGGTGCGCGGAGTGAAATTGCTATTGGGAAACACGCGACGCATTTCCTCAACGGTTGAGCGTGTCTGTTCCCATTGTCGGGCTTTCGCGTAAGTCTGAGCGAGGTACGACAGTGCTTCTGCACGAAGCTCCCCAGCGGAAGTTGGCACACTACTCAAGGCAGTAACCGCTTCGGTAGTCTTGCGAGAGTAGTAGGCGCTGATTCCTCTCTTGAGCTGATTCGCGGAAGTTGCTGTTGCGGGAAACTTCACAAAAGCGTCAGTGTAGGCAGGTAAAGCATCACCAAATTTCTTCGCTGCATAAAGTTTGTCCGGACGAGAGATGGCCTCTTCAGGACTTGCTGGTGAAGTTGTCGATCCGAGTCGCGTGATTGCGGCTGGAGCTTCCGCACTTTCAGCTGAAGCAGGCGAGAAGAAATACAGTCGGCGATAGGAAGCAAGCGCGCGATTTGAGTCACCTGTTTGTTCGTAGGCTTTGGCCGCCGCCAACAACGCAGCCGGGTCGTCGTTCCGAACAAACTCCTTTAAGGCTAATGGAACCGCAGCGACCTCGTTGTTCTTTGATAACAAACCTGCGACGTGCAAAGCGGCGTCGCGTGCACGAAGGGATCTTGGGTCCTCCTGCAAAAGCTGTTCGTAAACTGCCCGAGCTTCGATGTTGCGACCGGCGTCTTCGTAGGCACTGGCTCGCATCCACAATGCATAATCATTGATCGACGTACGATCGCGAATGACCTTCGCGTTAAGAAGTTCAGCGGCACCTGCGTAGTCTTTGTTGTTTAGTTTTATTCGCGCGTGAACAATGCGGGCCAGGGCCTCAGCCTTCGTACCCGCAAACTTCGACTCCATGCCCGCGACCACACTTTCTGCAGGCAGTACATCACCGCGCGTCATGTTGCGGAGATTTTGTAAGGCTTCCTGTTCGGCGGAGGTTTGCTGCCGTGTAAGACAGCTCGCGCTCATCAGAAACGGAATCGATCCCGCGAGCAATACGGCAACACCAAGAAACAACAAAAGAAACCGAGGACGTTTTCCCACTAACTCCCCCCACTCAGTTATCCGGCAAGACTTAGTGACTAGTTATGCTGTCACGGTTGCTCCGGGATAATTCGAACCGAGCTTGGAAACGTCACCTTCTGCGAGTGTGTTGACCAGTTCACCGTGGAAGTAGTCGTAACGCGAAGCTACTTCCGGTTTGACTCGCTTGTCGTACATCTCTCGAGATCGATCGATGTATTCGCGCAATCGATCGTAGAGATCGTGTTCCGAACGTCCCTCGACTACTTTCTGTTCGTTGTAGAGTTTGATCTCGGAAATCAAGAGACGTGCAAAGCGCCTCGCGTCGTTATGTGACCGCCGCTCTTCATCACTCGAAACATCGACGGGCAACTCGGCGTCCTGACTGAAACGGCGGCGTTGTGGCGTCGGTGCCTGTGCCTCAGCAGGAGTTGTTTGTGGTTCTGGTTCTGTTGACCAGATCGAAGAGGAATCAGGTGCTGGTTCCGTTGATGATTCCGTTGGAATAGACCACGGTGATGAGGACTGCTCAGTTGAAGGCGCAGTATCGTGAAACTCTACCGGTGCTTCTGCTACCGGAGGAGGCTCTTCAACTGGAGTCGAGCCTTCAGGCTCCACGTAGTGTGTGCGCAGTGTGTCTTCACCAACAGGTCTTTCCGCAACTCCACTGTCGCTTGGGACAGAAGGTTCTACAGCTGGAGCGGGTTGTGCGTATTCACTTGTTGGCGTGTAACTCGGTTGTTCCTCACGTGGCGCATGTGCTTCGGCACGTTTGGGAGCGGCACTCGCCATCGACAGAAGCTCAACACCCATTCCCGAGACACGAACCAATGTTTCTAACGCCTCGAGATTAATTGCCTCTGCATCGAGACCACCGGAGTCGGCATACAACACAGCCACAGGTTTGTTTCGCACCGTCAGCGGAACTGCGACGACACGTTGCGGCGGCTCTTCGCCAATACGATTTAGAATCAGGTGATCGTCAGCGTGAGAACCGGGACCGCCACTCCAGGTGGAGAGCGATTTCACGACGCTGCCAAGCACGGTGTCGGCGCTAACTGGCACTGATATTTGCTGGATGGCCTGATCACCTACGCTGCCTTCAAAACCGCGGCCGCGCCAGCCGTTCGCCTGATCGCCCTTAACGACAAAAAATGCGACACGGGGCGCGAACGATGCTGCGCGATTCACAAGCGTCCTCAGGATGTCGGCCTGTGAATTCTGCTCGTTAATCTCAGTAATCCCGGCCTTCACAATCGCCATGTCGCTCGAAGCCTTTGCGCGACTCGACTCGGCGGCAGCCAGGTCGATGCCTTGTTCTTGAGCTGCACGGAGGTGTTCGCCAATGGCAGTGGCCAAGCTTCCTTCCATTGGCACCGTGTTTTGACGGTCGAGCAAGCTCGCCACGGATTCGTTGAACTGATTCTGAAGAGTCAGTAATTCCTGTTTAATTGCGCTCAGGCGGCCCTCGACGTAACTCTCGATTTCATGCCGTAAGCTGTCTTCCATTTGTCCGCTTACCACGGTAGATTCCTCCGTCGAATGTTATTGGTTTGACGAACCACAAGGTCTAACAGGTAGGTATTTGTAACCCAGGGTTGCTGTAAACGCCGTACGTAGGCGGAGACTCGTAGGGGCTCGTGGTCTCCAATAACCGATTATGGACGTCGGGCATTAAGCTCGTCAAGAAATCCTTTTTTTGAATCTTCGTTGAACAAGTCCAGCCTGGGGCAAACACAGACGGTTTTCAGCGTTTCTGGTCACGGAGTACAGAGGTGTTCCGCCTATTTTTCTAACTCCCAGGCATTCTGGTAATGTAAATAAGACCTTGTTCCCCAAGACTAAACAAAAATGTCGCCCACCATACTCATTGCTGATGATTACGACGACAATCGCGAGCTGCTGAGACATTTATTGTCAGCTGCCGCCTATGTCGTTCGCGAAGCTACAAACGGCCGGGAATGTCTCGATATGGCTCGGGAAGATCCGCCGGATCTCATCATGGTTGACCTGTCGATGCCGCAGTTAGACGGTTGGGAGGTTTTCAAGGAGTTAAGGGCTGATCCCCGCACAGCCCGGATCCCCTGTGTGGCTGTGACTGCGCATACTGATACACAACGAAAGCGAGCGTTGGAGGCCGGGTTCAGCGCGTACGTGTCAAAGCCATTTCAGACTGAAGAGTTGATGTCGACTGTGGCAAGGTTTACCCGAGCGACAACTCGAGTCGAATAGTCCCTCCTTGGAGTGCGGTGGCCTGGCACCGCTTTGTTATT
>PSRF01000076.1 GCA_003175865.1 Blastocatellia bacterium | reverse complement strand
AAGACATCATGCGTTCTTTGAAAGCGCACAAGTTCAAGGCGGCCGAGTGGTTAATGCCGGAGGGAGAAAGGTACAAATCACTTCGCAGTCTTGAAGGCGCATTGGATTTTCTGGCAAGCAAATCATTTGAACGAAATGATCTTGTTCTCGCATTAGGCGGTGGTGTTGTCGGTGATCTTGCCGGGTTCAGTGCAGCGGTTTATTTGCGAGGAGTCCCGTTGGTTCAAGTGCCAACCACGTTGTTGTCGCAGATCGATTCGTCGGTCGGTGGGAAAACAGCAGTTAACCTGCCGCAGGGCAAGAACCTGGTTGGAGCATTTCATCAACCCGCTGCAGTTCTGATCGACATCGAGACGCTTGCCACATTACCTCCGCGAGAGTTAGTCGCCGGGTTTTGTGAGATGGTGAAACAGGCACTCATCGCAAGTAGATCGTTATTCGAGCAGACAGTCAATTACTTGCGCGCCTCGAATGTTCGAAATGAGTTTCGCCCGACCAATGAACTAGCCGGACTCATTACGAAACATTGTGAGTTTAAGGCTTCGATCGTAGCCGGGGATGAACGAGAGTCACTCGATCGAGTGGACGTGAAGTCTAGAAAGGTCCTCAACTTCGGACACACGACAGCACATGCCCTCGAAGCCGTTACAAACTACCGCGTGTTTCGACATGGTGAGGCTGTTGGATATGGACTACTGGTTGCCGGTCAACTCTCCAGAAACTTAGGTCTACTTGATGAAGATGATGAGCTCGCGTTACGTGAGGCAGTCCGATTGTGCGGACCATTACCGGTTGCCAACAAACTTAATGCGGAAGACATCATGCAAGCTATCAATCATGACAAGAAAAGTTTAGGAGGAAAAATCAACTGGGTTTTGTTGGAACGGATCGGCGTCCCACGAATAGTCGAAGGAAAGAACATCAGCAAGCGCTTGTTACGCCAGTCGTTGCAAGCAGTATTAAACGGTCCCACAAAGAAGAAAGAGTATTACAACTGATGAAGCAAAGCAGATCAAACGAACGCGGCGGTGCCACACTGAAGTTTGTGGTCGTGGTTGCTATTCTCGCATGCGGCGCTTATGCGGGTTATCTTTACATTCCCGTTGCTTATCATGCTTATGTTTTCAAGGATTTGATGCAACACTACGCTGACGTTGCCGCGACGCAAGGATATCAACCGACTTGGGTTAGCGATCAACTCACGAAGAGTCTGGGTGAGTATGAGATTCCGTCGGACGCGCTAATCACACCTTCGCAAGAAGAGAGTCGTGTCCAGGTGCGGGTGCAGTACACTAAAGCGATCGAGTTTCCTGGATATACTTACCAATACGAATTTGATGACACGGTCAGAAGTACGGCTTTTCTAACATTCAAATAAAAGACTAAACATCAAAATGAAAAGGCGCGAGCATTTCAGCTCGCGCTTTTTCGTTTAATTGAATCTCTATCGTGGAGGGCCGCCGTCCAGGAATGCTTTTAGCTTTCGGGAACGTGATGGATGTCGGAGCTTGCGTAGCGCCTTCGCTTCAATCTGTCGAATGCGTTCGCGTGTGACGGCAAAGTGTTGTCCAACCTCTTCGAGAGTATGTTCTGAACCGGTAGTGCCGAGCCCGAACCTCATCTTGATGACCTTTTCCTCACGCGGCGTAAGCGTCGCGAGAACTTCATCCGTGATTTCGCGAAGATTTGACGCGACGACTGCGTCGGCTGGGTTGAGAATCGATTTGTCCTCAATGAAGTCGCCGAGATGCGAGTCCTCCTCTTCACCAATCGGAGTTTCAAGCGAGATTGGCTCTTGCGCAATCTTCAGGACCTTGCGAACCTTCGACACTGGGATGTCCATCTTCTTCGCGATCTCTTCACTAGTTGGTTCACGTCCGAGTTCTTGAACAAGGGATCGGGAAGTCCGAATCAACTTGTTGATCGTTTCGATCATGTGGACTGGAATGCGGATGGTGCGTGCTTGATCTGCAATGGCCCGTGTGATCGCCTGGCGGATCCACCAAGTCGCGTAAGTCGAAAACTTGTACCCACGTCGCCACTCAAACTTGTCGACGGCCTTCATTAAGCCGATGTTTCCTTCCTGGATTAGATCAAGAAACTGAAGGCCACGATTTGTATATTTCTTTGCGATTGAAACTACGAGTCGAAGGTTTGCTTCGACCAACTCGCGTTTTGCCTGTCCAGTCTGTTGTTCACCGATAACGATTGCCTGCAGCGATCGCTTGATCTCAACTGGACCAACATTGTTGTCGATTTCTATTTGTTGTAGCCGCTTCCTCGCGAAGATGATTCGGCGTTTGAATTCTTTCTGGTCCTCAGGTTTGAGACGTTTCTTGTTTAGTCGCTCGCTATAGCTCTCTATTTCGCGCTCTGCTTCTCGAACGAACTTTTGTACTGCTCGAATTGCATTTATAAGTCGTTGTCCTGCGCGCTCCGTCAGATTTAATCGTCCGATTTCCTGAGCAACTTCCAACCGCATCCGCGCAACCTTGCGTTTCAGTCGCAACAACTTTTTGCTCTTCTTGCCATGCGAGATGTGTTGCTCTTCGCGGAGTTTGTCCCATTCTCTTAGAGCGAGTTTGTATGTCTTACTGATGTTCTGAATGCCTTCAATGGTCCACGTTCGATACTCTTCAGCTTTGTCTTCGTCGCCTGTGATCTCGGCCTGTTCAGAGAAGATGACGATCTCCCGAATATTCGCTCGACCTGATTCAAGCTCCTCACCGATCTTCAGTAGTTCACGAACAGCAATTGGGGAACGCGATATCGATTTTTGTGTTTTGAGCTGACCGCGTTCAATTCGCTTTGCGATTGCCACTTCGCCCTCCCGAGTCAGCAACGGAACCACACCCATCTCACGCAGATACAGACGAACCGGATCATTGGTCTTCTCGAGCGCACCTGCGGACAAATCGAGTTCGATGTCTTCGTCGAGTGCTTCCTCCTCGTCTTCAGGAACAGAAGCGGCAACTTGTTCGAGCAGGCGCTCGTCGGAATCGGCGACAGGAATGTTTGAGCCCTCAAGTTTTTGGAGGACATCTTCGATATCGTCAGGTGAGACAACGTTGTCAGGTAGTTCGCGATTCAGATCGTCGAAGGTGAGGTATTTCTTGTCGCCTCCTAACTCCAGGAGGCGTTCCATAACATCATCACGATCTTTATCTTCAATACTCACTTAAAACTCCCGCCTCGTACTCGAATTATTCGCGCCACCAAACCGAAACGGGCGCAAAACATAAATGCGTAATGCTCTAGATTGCAAGCGATTTCAGTCAGACAAAGGGGATGAAAGAAGCTTGCTTACATCAACTTCGCCGATCCATCAGCTGCACGCATCATCATCACTCTCTTCGCAGACAATTCGATCTGTTCTGCCGATAGCCGGGAGATCTTCTCCGCGTCATCACCTGCGCGTTCAGCCGCGACTATCTCTGACATCAATTCATTGATACGCCGATTGATATTTACGAGTCGAAGCGCATCCAGACACTTCTCGGCGGCAATTCTTGGATCATAGTCTTTATCGTGATCGTCTGCCGACGAACCCATCAGCAGCATTGGCAAAAGATCGAGTACCGTCCCGCCTTCTTCACCGATGCGCCCCCTCAAGGATTCGAGATCGGGATCAATGCCCGCTCTTTGCAGCGCAATGACAGCTTCAAAAATTGGAGCGGTCGTTAATTCATCGTAATCGCTGACATCGATCTGCGGAATGATTGCCCGCCGGAGTGGGTCACTAGCAAGCAGCAGTTCAAGTAACTGTTGCTCAGCCACGGTTGGACGCTCGTCTTTTCGTCGTAAGATCTTTTGTCCGGCAGTTGACACTGTCCCCACACGCATTGACTGCCAAAGCTCTCTCCGCAGACTGATGTCTGTGACTTGTAGTGCGTCCATCGCCATGTCGAAGTACTCGCGTTTCTGGATGCGATTACTTACGGCTTTTATGTATGGAAGAACCTCTTCAACTGCTTCAGCTTTTTCTGCGGGCCGGTGAAGACTACGGTCACGCAAAGAGTTGTCGATCACGAATTGTATATGTGATTGTGCTTTCGCTCGCCGTTGTTGATATTCAACTACACCAAACTCTCGAATGAACTCATCTGGGTCAGAGTTCTCCGGGAGAACTAGAACTTTGACTTCAATATCTTCAGCGAGAAGAATCTCGATTGCTTTCTTTGCCGCCTGCACTCCCGCGCGGTCGCCATCATAATTGACCACGACTTTCCGCGCAAACCGACTTAGTAGCTTCACTTGATCGCTCGTCAACGCAGTTCCCAAACTTGCAACTACGTTCTTCACACCTGCCTGATACGGCACAATTAGATCAAGAAATCCTTCAACAAGAATTGCAAAATCCTGACGACGAATTTCATCCCGAGTCAGGTTCAATCCAAAAAGATTTCTTCCTTTAACATACGCCGCGGTCTCCGGTGAGTTGATGTACTTAGCGTCTTCATTCTTCAGCGTGCGCGCACCAAATGCGATCGGTTTTCCCTGGATGTTCGTCACGGGAAAGATCAATCGACCACGAAAGCGATCGTAGAAACCGCCTTCATCTTTCTTCACGACTAGACCGCTTCGCTCTATTTGCATTGAGCTCGCGCCTTTTTTCTTCAAATAGGAGATCAAGGCTTCCCATGCGTCGGGTGCGTAACCAAGACGAAAAATCTTCTGCGTTTCCGCAGTGATTTCGCGGTTCTGTAAATAATCCCGTGCAATGCGAGCTTCCGATGACGACTCGAGTTGTTGTTCCCACCATTCGAGTGCCCACGTATTGAGCTGTATTACATCATCTTTCTCCTGGCGTCGTGCTTCGAACCGTGTGTCATCGATAACTTGCGGCAACGGAACACCCGTTTTTTCAGCAATGATCTTGATCGCTTCAGGAAAGGAGACACGCTCAACTTCCATCACGAAGTTGAAAACCGAACCACCCTTGTGACAACCAAAACAATAGAAAATTTCTTTTGCCGGACTGACTGAAAATGAAGGTGTTTTCTCTTTGTGGAATGGACAGCAGGCCATCCAGTTCGCGCCTTTTTTCTTTAACTGGACGTAGTCTTGTATGACCCGAACAATGTCAGCCTGGCGTTTGAGGTCGTCGATGAAAGTTTGGGGGTAACGCATTAAAGGTGTCCTCTGCGTTCCCTCAGCGTCCTCCGCGTCTCTGCGATCGATTACAAATCACTCAACCGCAGAGACGCAGAGAACACAGAGTGGCGCAGAAATCTTATTGTCTCAACTCAACGAGTGTCGCGCCAGTGCCTCCCTGATCAGGAGGAGCCGCAACAAACCGTGCCACGTGCGGATGGTCACGAAGCAAATCACTGATTGCTCGTCGCAGTGCGCCGGTGCCGTGTCCATGAACGATTCTTACCTGACTCAAACTTGCGAGAGATGCCTCATCTAAGAATTTATCCACTGCGTCAACTGCTTCATCCGTGGTCTGCCCGATCACATTCAATTCGGAGTCAGTCTTTTGCTCGGCCGCGCGAAGATGCACTTCGGTGTGTTGCGCGCGTTTAAGTTTTTCGAGTTTCCCTTGTTCTGCGCGCTGCGGTGCATCTTCCATTAATTCGAGATTTGTGAGTTTCTCTCGAAAGCGCAACGCCTTGACGCGAACCTCCGCTTCGTCATTTTTAATCTGATCGATAATGCCGACTGAACCAAATGACTTCAAACGCACCTTGTCGCCAACCACTAACTCACGTGGCGCAGCAGCAACATAGATAGCTGACTCCTCTTCATCAGCCTGGTTAGCCTTCGTTACTAACTGACCATCGCGAAGGACCTTCACACCACGACTTTCAACCGGCATCGACGTACTTGCTGCACGGACTGCTCGTTGTGCTTCTCGCTTCAGCTCTGAAACATGTTTCTGTGCTTCCTTTTCAACTTTCAAACGATCTGCACGGTCTGTAATTCGTGCCGTTAGCTCACGGCTTCGTCGCTCGAAATCCGCGACACTTCGTTCAAGTGTTTTCTGAAATGCCTCCTGGCGAGTTCGTTCACGTTTGTTTGCTTCATTTTCGAGTGACGCAAACTTTTCAGCCACCACCGCTCGTTCTTCTTCCAAGGCAATGCGAAGGTTTTGAGCGTCTTCCGCTTCACGCTTGATCCGGCGCAGGTACTCTGTTGCCTGAAGCGATGATTCATTTACTGAACTCGTGGCTCTTTCAATGATTGTCTGTGGCACACCAAAGCGGCGAGCAATTTCGAGTCCGGAAGATGAACCAGCAACGCCAACAATCAAACGATATGTCGGTTGCAGAGTAGGTTCATCAAACTCGACACTCGCGTTCAAAACACCCTCTTCGTTCGCTGCGTACATCTTTAGTCCACTGTAATGGGTTGTGGCTATGACGTGTGCGCCGCAAACACGACGGAAGTAATCAACCACAGCCACACCTAGTGCGGAGCCTTCCTCAGGATCCGTTCCTGTTCCAACTTCGTCCAACAACACTAATGCCGGTGCTTCGCACAACTCGATCATGCGAGCAATGTTTGCCGCGTGTGAAGTGAAAGTCGAAAGGTTTGCTGCGATCGATTGATGATCGCCGACGTCAGCGAGTGTCGATGCGTAGAATGGACAGCGAGCTGAACGTGCTGGTACCGAAACACCCGATAAAGCCATCAGCGCCAACAAGCCGGTCGTCTTTAAAACTACCGTCTTCCCTCCGGCGTTCGCTCCTGAGATCACCATAGAATTGTGTTCAACGGTGAGTTCGAATGAGACTGGGACCACCTGCTTTCCCACCGCGCGCAGGTTTTCCTCGAGTAGTGGATGTCGCGCATCAACCAATTCCAGCGACCCACTTCCATGACCGGTCCACGGCTCAACTATCGGAATAACGCAATTGAAGTTGCGATGAAAAACGGCCTTTGCATTTACAAAATCCAGCTCACCGACTGCTGCCGCCGCCATCTCAATCCCAGGAAGTTCCGCACGAAACTCTTCTGTCAAGGCAAACAGAATGCGTGCGACTTCTCTCGCTTCGCTTTCGTGCAAATGCTGGAGTTCGTTGTTCGCTTCAATGGTCTCCAGTGGTTCGATGAATGTTGTGGCGCCGGAAGACGAAAAGCCGTGCGCAACACCTTGCACTCTTCCACGATGATCGGCTTTGACCGGAATAACGAAACGGTCATTGCGAATCGTCACGAGTTCATCCTGGATTGCATCGCTCGCGCGACGCATTAAGTTTTCAAGTGAACGAGTGATACGCGAGCGCAAGATACCGATCTCTTGTCGAATCCTCGCGAGCTCTGCACTTGCCCGATCGTCGATTTCACCGTTTGGCAGGATCTTGTTTTCGACTCTTGCGACCAGGCTATTCAACTCACGCGGCAGTTCCTCAACCAGACTCCAGAGCTCGGGTGCCGCTTCACGTTCAGCAAGAAGGTATGCGCGTGCAGCAAGCACCTGCTGACAAAGCCGTGCTAGCTGCAGCATCTCAGTCGTTTCCAGGCTTGCACCCTCGACGCGCAAGCGTGCAAGAGTTTCACTTTGATCGGGAAAGTCGCTGAACGACCAACTGATACCGCGGTTCCTCAGTGAAACACATTCATTCACGCGAGCGAGTGATTGTCTTACGGCCGCGACCGTTGCGAGCGGCGCAATTTGCTCTGCACGATTTTGACCTGACTGGGTCTGAGCATTACGTTTAATCAGGTGCGCCAGTTGCCTGTACTCGAGGGTGTTAAATGCCTGGTCGTTCATGTTAACTGCGGCGTCGACGACGTTCTTTTCCTTGCACTAACGAGTTGAAAAGTTGATCGACTTCGATGACTTGCCAATCGCTCTGTTCATGCTCAAGAGTCTCGCGGACAAGCTCGTTTGGTACTGGTTCCATCGATCGAATATGTGACAGTAGAACTTCGATCGGTTCCCCGATTGAATTGACTGCCAATGCAAGTTGTTCGTCGCCACGTAGGGCAACGATGTAACTCGATGATGACAAAGTATCGGTCTGTTCAGGATGCAGCATCTTTATCAAATCGAGTACTGTAAACATTCGACCCTGAATACAAACGACACCGATGAGTGCCTTTGGCGCAAACGGCAACGGCGTGGGTTCGTGCCAATCGACGAACGTCGTGATCTGTTCGTCGTCAATTGCGAATTGCATTGAGTCGACGCGCACGAGACGAAAGCGCTTTGACTTCGTATCGGAATCGTTGCTCATCGTGGTGAGGGAAGGTTACAACGGCATGCGATGACAGACAAATTTGGAGTGCGGTGGCCCGGCACCACTTTGTTACATGGACAACTATAGCTATAACAAGGCGACTAGGCCGCCGCACTCCAGGGTGGATAAAAATCGAAAGGAACTACACTCATGGACGAGTTTAATCGTTATCGAGCAGCAATGAATGAGAAGCTCCTGGGCAGTAATCATTTGGGCATTAAACGATTCTTTGCGCTGGATACGCAGGCATACGAAGACGGCGCGCTCGATAAACGAACTAAAGAACTGCTTGGATTGGTTGCTTCGACGGTGTTGCGGTGCGACGACTGCATCACTTACCACATCAAACAGTGCGTTGGAATTGGCATTAATCGCGAAGAGTTTCTCGACGCTTTTAATGTGGCGCTGGTAGTTGGTGGCTCAATCACGATTCCGCATTTAAGAAGAGCGATCGATCGCGTCGATCAG
The DNA here is from genome assembly GCA_003175865.1 of Blastocatellia bacterium. Lineage (GTDB taxonomy): Bacteria > Acidobacteriota > Blastocatellia > Pyrinomonadales > Pyrinomonadaceae > PSRF01. The sequence goes on along the minus strand of PSRF01000076.1, from coordinate 1,072 downwards.
CTGCTGTCAGGCGAGGGTTCCGTCACATCTGAACCGCATCGTCATTGACTATTTGAATCTGAATGCCACGGGCTCGCCCCGTGGTGCTTACACTAACTGCTACTCCAATTCTTATTTTGTTTTTCGCGCGGGCGCGCAATACTAAAATGGAAAAGGTCGTGTAGCGAGATGCGTGAAGACCACTGCACAGGGCCGTGGCATCATCAAACTCATTAAAAGAACCGAATTGCCACTGAGTTCCGTATTTTTATTGCATAGCCGTATGAGAAAGAAAACATTTACGGGCGTCCTATTCGTGGTCAGGGTTCTGACCTTCGCCATCCTGGTAACCGGCAAATCCAGTGTATTCCCCCAGAAAGGTTTTTCGATGGTACAGGAAGCTGCACGTGTACGTGCTCCAGAGTTGACGGGCGGGAGAGGTTGGTTGAATACAGACAAGCCGTTATCAATTGCTGCTTTAAAGGGCAAAGTCATCCTCCTGGATTTCTGGACATATGGTTGCATCAACTGCATGCACATCATTCCGGACCTCAAAAAACTTGAAGCCAAGTACGCAAACCAACTCGTTGTGATTGGTGTCCACTCCGCAAAGTTTCAGAACGAGAAAGAAACAGAGAACATCCGCCGCATCATCCTGCGTTATGAGTTGGAACATCCGGTTTACAACGACGCAGACTTCAAGGTCTGGCAAAGTTATGGCGTTCGTGCGTGGCCCACTCAGGTCCTGATCGATCCAGCTGGGTACGTCGTGGGTGGCGCTTCGGGTGAGGGCAATTACGCAGTCTTTGACCAAGCAATCTCGAAGCTGGTCGATGAATTTCGTAAGAAAGGTGAGTTGAACGAGGAACCTCTAAAGGTCGTCCTCGAACGTACGAAGGTTGGAGATCTACCGCTCGCGTTTCCTGGCAAGGTTTTGGCGGACGCGGCAAATGATCGATTGTTCATCGCTGACTCGAATCACAATCGAATCGTTGTCACGAAACTCGATGGAACGTTGGTTGAAACGATTGGAACCGGAGAAGTTGGAGCAGTTGATGGTGCATTCGACAAGGCAACGTTTCATCGTCCCCAG
>PSRF01000187.1 GCA_003175865.1 Blastocatellia bacterium | reverse complement strand
AATGCTTGGACTAGGTGAGAAGCCAAGTGCTGGGCAGCATTTCAACGAGTTGATTGGTAACGAAGATTGGATTGCTGTCGATCGGCTGCTGAGGCGAGCGCGTCGCACGGGACGCGCCACAGAACAGACGCAATTGGAAGGCGGATCAAACGGTAACGGACCTCTTCCAGTGGCGATGTCAGCAGCCGCTCTGAATGTCAGTTCAAAGAGTGGCCGCGGAGTTGTGCTCGTAATTGAAGATTTATCGGAATTGTTGGCTGCGCAACGTGCGGCGGCCTGGAGTGAGGTTGCACGCCGGATGGCGCACGAGATCAAGAATCCGTTGACTCCGATCCAGCTTTCAGCCGAAAGAATCGCGAAAAGCTATCAACGAGCACGAACGAATGGGACCAATGGTGACTCGATCGTGCTGCATAATGAGATCGACGAAGAGAAGAGGGTTGCATCCGTAATCGCCGAGTGTACAGAGACAATCAGCAGGGAAGTTGCCGGATTGAAGGCGATGGTCGACGAGTTCTCAAAATTTGCTCGGTTGCCTGCAACTCGATTGGAGCCGGCAAACTTGAATGAGAGTATCGTTCAGGCTACTGGATTGTATGAAGAACGACTTGATGGACAGAGCATCGAGTTGATTCTCGACGAGCGGTTGCCGGTGGCGATGTTGGATACCGAACAAATGAAGCGCGTGTTTGTAAACCTGATCGACAACGCGCTGAATGCTGTGGCGAGTGTTGATGAAAAGAAGATTAGAATTAACACAAGGCACGACTCCGAGAGAAGTTTATTGATAGCGGAAGTCGCAGACACAGGGCAGGGAATTGAGCCTGGTGATTACAGACGATTGTTTCAACCGTACTTTTCACGGCGCGATTCAGGTACTGGTTTGGGACTTGCGATAGTGCAAAGAATTGTGTCGGAGCACGGCGGTAGAATTCGCGCCGAAAGGAACGAGCCACGAGGGGCAAAGTTTGTGATTGAATTGCCGGCGTAGGGACGTCCAAAGTCCAAAGTCGAAGGTCCAGAGTTCAATCGAATCGATCCAAAAGAAGCACCAGGCACAAAGTTCAAAGCACAAAGCGCAAAGATCAACTGGACTCCAACCCCTGATCCCCGACACCTAACCCATGGATTCAATCCTCATAGTTGACGACGAGCGCGGAATTCGCGACACGCTTCGTGCCGTGATGGAAGACGAGGGTTTCGTCGCGGACGCCGTTGCGACTGGCGAAGAGTGTTTGAAGGCGCTCGGCAAACGTGCCTACGGTTGTATCTTGCTTGATGTTTGGCTACCCGGGATCGATGGTCTAGAGACTCTGAAACAACTTCGCGCTGCCGGATCCGAATCGGCGGTGGTGATCATCTCCGGGCACGGCAATGTTGAAACTGCAGTTCGCGCGACAAAGCTTGGTGCGTTTGACTTCATTGAAAAACCGCTGTCGATTGAGAAGACAGTTCTCACGGTGCGCAATGCTTTGCGACAGCAACGTCTCGAGCGCATCAATGCCGACATGGCCGCTGCGCTCGCGCGCGAGTACACGATGGTGGGCGAATCAGTTGCCATGCGTGCGCTGCGTAAACAGATCTCTGTAGTCGCTCCAACCGATGGTCGCGTCTTGATCTACGGAGAATCGGGCACTGGCAAAGAGTTGGTTGCGCGTGCCATTCATGCTGAATCACGTCGTGCCGCCGCGCCTTTCATTGAAGTGAACTCCGCCGCAATTCCAGAGGAGTTGATCGAGTCCGAGCTATTTGGACACGTCAAGGGTGCTTTCACTGGGGCCACAGCGGCTAAGAAAGGAAAGTTTGAGCTCGCCGACGGTGCCACGATCTTTCTCGATGAAGTCGGCGATATGAGTCCGAAGGTCCAGGCGAAGGTATTGCGAGTGCTGGAAGAGCAAAGATTCGAACCTGTTGGAAGTGGGACATCAATCACTGTTGATGTGCGATTAATTGCAGCAACAAACAAACGATTGGATGTTGAAATTGAACAGGGAAATTTTCGTGCGGACTTGTTCTACAGGTTGAATGTAATTCCATTTGAGTTGCCTCCATTACGCGAGCGACTCGAGGACGTGACTTTGCTGGTTGACTATTTCAATCTCAACTACTCAACGGCCTATGCTCGTAAACCCAAGGAGTTTTTGCCTGAAGCGATCGAAGATCTGCAGTCATATTCCTGGCCCGGCAACGTCAGAGAACTAAAGAACACGATCGAACGTGTTGTGATCATGCATCCTGGAATGATCGTGAGTGCCAGCGATCTTCCGCCTCATGGAAAAGAAGAACCTCCTGCCGCCTCGTTTAGATTTCCTTCATTTAAAGAAGCTACTGATGCTTACCACCGCGAGTTCATTCAGCGGAAGTTAGAAGAAGCTGAAGGTAACGTTTCGCGTGCTGCTGAAATGATGGGCGTCGATCGTAGTCACCTGTATCGAAGAATGCGTGCGTTGGGCATTCAGAACCGCGGGTAATCATGTAGGTGGTCCTTTCAAGGTGCCGATTGCCAATTTCCCATTTCCGATTGCCTCCAGTGTCAAACGTCATAGGCTAATCGGCAATCGGCAATCACGTGCCCTCATTGACAAAACTTTACACAAGTATGACCAACTCGCTACATAGACCATGTTAGTGTGAGTTGCGCCAGCCCGGGGTAGGTCTGTTTTTGTCAGCACAAAAAATTGCCAGGCGTCTGGCCCTGGAGTCGAAGGAGCAGTATTCGATGGGTCTCCTCACTTCGGATAAAACGACTAGCGAGACTAATCCATCCAGAGTCAAACCTCTTCGCCTCGTAACATCAGTTCGGCGAGAACGGGAACCGCGCCCCTCATCGCGTTGGAGTATTGCGATCATAACTATGGTCGCATTCGTTGGCGGGTTTGGAGTTGCCTTTCTTTCGCGACCTGCCGTTCAAGTTGCAGAGGCAAAGATTCAAGTTGCCGACTTCCGCATAGAAATTCCAGAAGGACAAACGATCGTTACCGTACTCAGTCGCGACTCCGACGCGAAGGAACTCGCTCGGTTAACTATCGAGCGACGTGGAGACAATATCGTTGGTGTTCCACAAGTCGAGAGAAGAATCGAGCCGCGTGCGCTCCTTAGTGCAGATGACGTCACATACTTTCGTCACGAAATGGCGGGTGTGTTTTCGGTCGCTGACAGTGGCTGGGTACGTGCAAACAAGATTCGCGAATGGTTGGCCCATCGTCCGTTTCGCTTGTCCATGCCCGGCTTATCTACTCGCGTGCCGCGCGAGGCCTACGAACAAATGAAAGCTGGAAAGCCGGTGTTGTGTGGCAATCTCGCGGAAATTTATGTAGCCCTTTTGGAAGCATCGGGATTGACAGCAAGGTCTGTCGGCTTGAGCGTCGCGGTACAAAACGGAGGCTTTGGCGTAGATACTCACGTTGGTGCCGAAGTCTGGCTTCCAGAGTTTGGCGGTTGGATTTACGAGGATCCGACGTTTGATTGCTACTGGAAAGTTGATGGACATCCTGCGAGCGCGCTCGCTGTTCACGACGCATTCATGGACCATCGGCCAATTGTTTTTGCTCCTCAAACGACAGAAACGGTTTCAAAACTGCGCAGTTATTACATCGATCCGCGGCTGTATTTCCGGCACATCACTTATGAGTACAAACCAGGTGGCACGATGCTCTATTTCGCTGACAAGCGATTGGAACCGCTAAGTGTCACTGACAAGAATTGGGTCGACACGGGCGACGCAGCGGATATTCAAAGGTTAGATACATCCGGACATTTGATCCTTGAAAGACGCGGTCAGGTCGCGCCCGGAATATTCGTACAGCTGCTCGGTCGCGATCTCTTCATTCGCGATCGGCGAGAGCGCAGCCCCGGTATTCGGGTTCGTTCAACGAGTGGTGCGGTTCAGGGTTGCGCATATTTACACGATCGCGCGGAAGACCTTGGACTCTTTAATGCTGAGAACCTGGCAAAGAACCCTTCGTTCAGGTTCACAAGTCGCGATGGGCAAGTCGCCGATGACTGGTCTGTCAGTGGACCGGTTGAGGCAATGACCATAGCAGGCGGACAAGGACTTGCCGCTCTCGCGGGTGGTCGGCTTTGGCAACGTATTCAAGTACGACCCAAAGGCAGATACTTGATGTATGCACGCGTGACTGTGTCACGTGGTCTGGTGAATTGGTCGATCGGCGATGCGCAGCCTGGCGCGAAGTCAATGGGATCGATAGAACCTGAGCGAATCAGTGAGATTGTTTCTGACGTCGTGGAAAGCGAAAGTGGTTTTATCGATGTTGGATTCGATGTGCCTTCGGGTGGAGCGTTTCGCGTGATGGATGTGATTGTGGCTGAGGCACCACGATTCAATCCTGACACTACCGGTGTAGCAATGGTTGAACGGCATCAACACTAGTTCATTGCTCCTCATTCAACTCTTCTGTCCAGTAACCTGCAACTCACTCAAGTCAAGTCTTGTCAAAAACTTAACGTTGACAACGCACAGTTAATAGCTTATCTGTTAGAACGTTCTCGTGTGCAGTTCGTATTTAGCGAGAAGAAGTTGAGGAAGAGATGGATTTCACTACAAAAGAACTTTTGAGGCGTTATGCGAAGTTAGCAATTGGCCAGCCGTTCTCGCCTATTCTATTGAACATTTTGGTCACTTCAGTTTGTGACATGCGTTGTACTCACTGCTTTTTCACAGATGAGTTGGACGATCGACCACGAAAAAAGCTGCAGATGAAAACGCTCGAAATCGAGCGTATTTCGGAGACGTTAGGCGGGAATCTTGGTGTTCTTATTCTCGCTGGAGGAGAACCATTTACTCGCAAGGATCTACCTGAGATCGCAAAGGCTTTCTACAGTAACAACAAACTCGAATCTATCTACATCATGTCGAACGGACAGATTCAAAAGAGAATCTTTCCGGATGTGACAAGAATTCTCCAGGAGTGTCCGAATCTGAATGTTACGGTCGCCCTGGGAATCGACGGACCAAAGAAGGAACACGAAAAGATTCGGCAGAAGCCAGGATCGTGGGATCTAGTCATCGATACTGCAAGACAGTTGCAGGGGATCAAGAAGGAGTATCCACGACTCGATGTCCAGACGTGTACCTGCTTTATGAATTCAAATCAGGACACGATTTTTGACTGGTACGATTTTCTGAAGTACGAACTCAAGCCAGACAAAGTAAATTTCAATTACATTCGCCCACCCTCCGCAGATCCGAAGGAACTCCATATCGATCATTCGCGCTATGCAAAACTCGCGCAGATGATCGACGACGACTCACGTCATGCCGCTGTGAAAAATAATTACGGCGGCAAGGCTGGTTTCTTCAAAGCCGCGATCGATATTTACATGCACGGTCTCATTGCCAAAACACAAGAGACCCAAACCGCACAAATGAAGTGTTACGCAGGAAGCGCCGGAGGCGTCATCTACGATGAGGGCACCGTGTCTTCTTGCGAGAACCTCGAGCCTATCGGAAACCTGCGAGACTTTGACTGGAACTTCCAGAAGCTGTGGTTATCACCGCCGATGAAAGAACGTCGCAAGAAAGCGGCGGATGGTTGTTTCTGCACGCATGAATCAAACAGTTACTATCCGTCCTTGCCGTTTAATCCGAAGCACCTCATTCAGATCAAGAAACTAGAGCGTGAAATGAAGAAGGCGCGAAAAGTCATAGATGCTGCGGAGCCTGAACCTGGTGTAGTGACAATCGAAGGTTACTGATCAGAACACTAAACATGTCGGGTAATCGCGTTCCTAAGATTCTAATTATTTCGTCTGACACTGGAGGCGGTCATCGCTCTGCGGCGGCTGCCATCGTCGCTGGTGTGCAGAAATTCTTTGAAGGTGAGTCGTATGCAGTTCGCGTCGTCAAAGCAATCGAAGAATCACACCACCTGACGGCAAAGTTGGTTCGTTTGTACAACTGGATTCTGCGCAATCGCCAGCACTGGATGAAGTATTTCTACTGGGTCTTCAATCACGTCCGGCCCGAAACGCGCGAATTCTTTCATCGACGCTGCATCGGATTCTGTGTGGATTTGTTCGAACGCTGGTGTCCGCATGTGGTTGTCAGTGTTCATCCGCTCACTCAACATATGTTTGCGCGTGTGTTGCGGGAATTGAACCTTGCGGATCGTGTACCGCTTGTCTCAGTCGTGACCGACCCTTGTTACGGATTTTGGAAGGGCTGGGCGTGCAGTGACGTCACCTTGTATCTGGTGGCAAGTGAGGAGGCCCGACAACAGTTAATTGATTACGGTGTCGCTCCGCAAAAAATTAAGATTTCAGGTATGCCCGTCCATCCGAAGTTCGCCTATCCCGGAGAAGAAGCTGCGCAGGCCGCACGGCGCGCCCTCGGGTTGGATCCCGAAAAATTCACAGTTTTCGTCAACGCTGGTTGGGTCGGCGGGGGAAATATTCCTCAGATCTTTAAGGAACTTGTTCGCGGTGAGTTAGACGTTCAGGCGATATTCCTCGCGGGCAAAAATGAGGATCTGCGTGTAGCCGCTGAATCCCTGGCTCTTGAGGCGCCGTTTCCAATCAAAGTTATCGGTTACTCCGACGAAATCGAGAAACTGATGAGTGCAGCGAACGTCATGATCTCGAAGCTTGGCGGATTGACGACATTTGAAGCGTTTGCTTGTCGCGTTCCGATTATTGCTGATGTCATAAACGATCCGATGCCACAGGAAGCTGGTGCCGCAAACATGATTGTGAGCCGAGGAGCTGGAGTTCTTCTCAAACGATCCCGAGACGTTGTACCGGTTGTGCGCCGCATGCTTGAAGACGATACCCACTACTCTCGAATGCGTGCCGCGACGGCCGGCCTGGCCATACCAAACTCCACGAAATACATCGTTGAAGAGATCGCCGCCCTTATTCCAGCTTCCGAAAAGCCTCTACTTAGCGAAGTCGTATCTGCTTAGAATGGGTTCGCTTCCATTAGCCCTCAATTGACTGTGGCTTGTTTTCACGGTTTAATCTCCCGGCACACAGAACCAATCCCGTAGCAGCATGTCGTTATCCGCAGACTGCTAAGTCTGCTAGCAAGCAGTAACGCACGTCTACCGGAAGCGTAGGAGACTGAGACCTAGTGAGTCTTTTGTTGGAAGGAAAGCGAGCATTCATTACCGGCGGCACGCGCGGTATTGGCGCCGCTATTTGCGAAATATTTGCGCGCGAGGGTGCAGATGTCGCGTTTACTTATGGTTCGCGCGACGATCTCGCGGCTGCGATGGTTGCGAAGATTGAAGCCTTCGGCAGACGAGCTTTTAACGCCAAGGTCTCAGTCGTTGATCGAGTGGGCATGAAGCGCTTCACGCGAGAACTTGTTGAGAAGTGGGGTGGGATTGACATCCTTGTTAACAACGCTGCGATTAATCGGGGCGACAACTTCGCAACCACCACCGATCGCGCATGGGATGAAGTAATACATACAAACGTCGATAGTCTATTCGCAGTGACCAAGCCCATTTACAAACAGATGATTCGGCAACGCAAGGGCACGATTCTCAACATCACATCGATCGGGGCAATGCGCGCCCTGCCCACATCAGTTCACTATGCGACGTCCAAGGCGGCAATGATTGGGTTTACGAAATGCTTGTCGCGCGAGGCCGGAACGTTTGGAGTGAAAGTGAATGCTATTGCCGCGGGAATCTTCGATACGGATTTGGCGCAGGCACTGCCGGATCGGTTGTTACAGATGCACGATTTCTGGACGTCGGCAGGTCGTTTGGGTCGTCCCGAGGAATTAGGTGAGTTTGCCGCGTTCATGGTGAGCGAACGCAATAGTTTCATGAATGGTGAGATAGTGATCGTCGACGGTGGGGCGATTACTTAACTCCGTTAGAACAGAAGCGCAGCGACTGCCTTAAATTTGATAGAGGCAGCTCAAGCAGTCGCTTCGCCCCTGTTCTAACTACTTCTGACTGTCACGTTCCTCATCAAGCTCCTTCACACGTTTCTCCAACTCTCGTAGCGTGCGGTGCATCTCGCCGAGTCTCCTGAACGCTGCTGTCGCGCGTAACCAATCCCGATTATCAAAAGCTGGAATGCCGGAGATCATTTTCCCGGCAGGTACATCGTGGCTCGTTGCACTCTTTGCCGTCAGCACAACATCGTCACCAATCGTCAAATGACCAGCAACACCTGCCTGTCCAGCCAGAATCACAC